>JAHKKJ010000044.1 GCA_020027655.1 Deltaproteobacteria bacterium
ATAGCAACGCGGCAATAGCCCCGATCACGTCATTGGCTGAACCCTTCATTCCTTGTCCTCCTTCTTTTCTTGGGGAAATAAGCGTTTGATTTGTGCTGGTTAAGTCACGAAATCGTTACGTAAATGGAAAAATCTTAAACATAGATCGCTTTACCTTGTCAAGGCGGAGCGGCTTCCCATATGGATTGAGTAAGTGGCAAAAAAGAACTAGGAGTATTGTGGATGGCGCAACTCGGCGCAAGCCTGAAGATCTTCACATCCCATCGTGTCATCTACGGAGACACCGACCGGATGGGCGTCGTCTATTACGCAAATTATCTTAGGTGGTTTGAAAAGGGGAGGTCAGAATTTCTGCGCCAAATCGGTCTTCCTTATAAGACAATCGAGGCGCAAGGATTTCATTTTCCCGTAACCGAAGTTTCCTGTCGCTACTTCAAATCAGCTCACTACGACGACCTGATTACGATTGCCACTCAACTGACGTCTGTCGGCCACGCCTCGCTTAGGTTCGACTATATAATCTCACGGGAAGGCGACACCTCTTCCTTGGCGTCGGGATCGACGAAGCACGCCTGCGTCGATGTCAATGGCCGAATCAAGCGTATCCCCGGCGACTTGACACAACGATTGGCCAAAGTCTTGATCACTCCAACCCAATCGACCTAACGATAGCCAAGGCCAAGCATCACTGACCGAACGATTGTTATTGTAGGTTTGAAGCTGTGCTATCGGTCTTTGTAGAATGGGTGTTTTCTGCTGCCGTGATCGCATCTTCGATTTCCATCCTGACCGTGGGATCGCTCTCGATGCGCAACCTTTTTCCTAGTGCGCTGATTGCCTTGGGTGACCCGATCTGACCCAGGGCCCAAGCCACATGGCCCCGCACCAGAGTTTCTTCATCATCTAACGCCCGGATCAATGCAGGCAGCGCCTCATGACTCTTAGCATTGCCGAGAGCCACTGCAACGTTGCGCAATAATCCTTTTCGCTTGGCACGCAGGATCGGGCTGCCCCGAAACCTGTGCCGAAACTCCTTCTCGTCCAGTGACAGCAAGGGAATCAGATCCGGTGCATAAAGCCCCGCTCTTGGAGCATAGGCCTTTTCCATGGTCGGGCGAGCCTTCACATTATAGGGGCAGATCTCCTGACAGATGTCACAGCCGAAAATATGACTCCCCACCAGGGGACGAAGATGGCGAGGAATAAAGCCTTTGAGCTCAATCGTGAGATAGGAAATGCAGCGCCGCGCGTCCAAAACGTAGGGTCCCACGAAAGCTCCCGTGGGGCAGGCTTTCAGACAAAGCTCGCACTTTCCACAGCGGTCGCGGATCGGCCGATCGTAGGCGAGTGGTATGCTGAGAAAAAGTTCTCCCAAAAAAAACCACGAGCCGTTTTGGGGAGAAATGAGATGGGTGTTTTTGCCGATCCAGCCGATCCCCGCGATACCGGCAAACTCCCGCTCCAGTACCGGACCTGAATCCACAAAGGCCTTGCCTTCCACGGGACCGTTACAGATCCGTCGAATGCTGTCGAGGAGAGACTCCAACCTGTCCTTGATTAGATGGTGGTAATCATCGCCCCACGCGTAACGGGAAATCCAGCCTTTCGGCTGCTGCGATGCTGCCGGACGAGAAAACGGCGTATAATAGTTCATTCCGACCGATACGAGGGACGCTGCCCAGGGAACGAGCCGATGGGGATTGCGGCGTAGCTCCTCGGTCCGTTTCATATATTCCAGCTGTCCCGAGAAGCCCTGCCGCAGCCACTCTGCGAAAGACTCCTCATGGGGCGGAAGTTTTACCGGAGAGATTCCGACCAGTTCGAAACCTAGGCGCTGTGCTTCTTCTTTGATCCGAAGCGAGAGCGCGTTTTCATTCTGGGCAATCACAAGCCTCCCGGCCGACCAATCCGTTGAATCGCAAGGAGCAAGAGTAAAGGTGAACGGAACGGAAAATTGACGTACCGATTAATGGTAAGAAGTTTTTTTGTCAGGGCCGGTTTTCTCGACATCGAGCAAGGGTCGGCGTCCGGCAAAACCGTCTTCGATCCGGTGCCAATAGCTGACAGTCGGTTCACCCTGTTGCCAGCACAGAAAGACCACTTCTACTCCCAGCAGGCACGGAAAATCGATCAAACCTTGTTCCGCTCCCTTGCAGATGCAACCGTAACTCTGGATCTGTTCCACCCCATCTTTGACTTCCGACACGAGCCGAGCAATTTCACTATTCTCCTGCAATCGGTCCATGAAATCCGTGGCCTCTGGATCGAGTTGCTCATCGCGAATGACTATTTTGCTTTTGTTTTTCAGTCGCTGAATATTTTCTTGGATCCGTTCCATCAACACGCGCACAGCGGGCAGCAACGCATTGGCTTCATCCACCGTAAAAAGTCGAGGGAAAGAGCCAGAGGAGACCATACCTATTTTTGTTTAGCAGCGTCGTTATGTCGCGCGGGCGCGGAAGCACAGAGGTGCCGATCACTGCTAAAGACCCATCCCGCTCCTCAATTCTCGCAACAGAGCAATATTGTCGGAGTGGCCCGTCATATGAGCGATAATTGCGCCTCGAATCGGCTTGCCGAGCAAGTAAAAGTCACCCATAATGTCGAGGATTTTGTGGCGCGCCAACTCGTTGGGGAAGCGCAGATCCGTATTAACGATTTTCTCGTCATCGATGAGGATGCAGTTGTTGAGCTTGCCGCCGTTTACCAAGCCCGCTTGTTGTAGCTCCTCGATGTCCCTGAGAAAGCCGAAGGTTCTCGCCGGCGCGATTTCTTCCCTAAAGCAGGTGGGACCGTTGTGGGTGTAGGTATGCTCTTGGATGCCCACGGGCTTCGGATAATTCAAGACATAGTGCACCGATAAAATATCCGCCGGCTCGATGCTGATCGACTCACCCCCTTGGCTCCCGATTCGATAGGGTCGATCAACCACGATTTCGGACCATTCCTCGCTTTCTTCCTGAACGCCAACTTCGTCAATGAGATTACAGAACTCTACGGCGGAACCGTCCAGAATGGGAATCTCCCCTTGAACCTTGACGAGCAGATTTGTAATGCCGTAACTATGCAGCACGGCCAATAAATGTTCCACCGTCCCCACGGCAAACCCTTTGGCGCGGAGCGACGTCGCATATCCTGTCGATCCGACATGGTCCAGGTGGGCGGGCACCTGCACATCACCGGAAATCCCGGTGAATAGAATCCCGCTATGAGGCGGCAGCGGGTGGAGGATAAGACCGGTCTTCATTCCGGAGTGAAGTCCTTGTCCTGATGTCACAATACTTTTCTTCAGTGTGCGTTGCTTGATGGACGGACTAGAGCTTCCCTGTCTTGGCGCCGTCGGAGAGCGCTTCCCTTTTTTCGATTTTCTGCCTTCGTTACCATTGATTTCTTTGGGGCGGCGCGGCGAATAATCACCCAAGGCCCGCTGCACCGTTAGCAGCAACGCATCTAAAGAGAGCGGCTTCTCGATAAAATCGAACGCTCCGAATTTGGTCGCCGTCACTGCAGTATGAATATTCCCATGCCCCGAAAACATCACCACGTTGATCGCCGGTTCCTTGCTCTTGATCTGCTTAAGCAGATCGATGCCGTCAATCTGCGGCATCCAAATATCCAGAAGCACGAGTCCAGGCTTTTCCTGTTCAATCAATTCGAGCACATGAGTGCCGTCGGCGGTATCTACAACGCGATAGCCCTCGTCGGCCAAGACTTCTCGGACCGACTCACGAACTTTGTCCTCGTCGTCGACGATCATGATGACCTTCTGTCCCAACCGTTCTTTCATCGCGTCTCCTAGGAATGCATCGCCCTCTTCTCATTCTGGATAAGATCGCTCTCCGTTTGCACCGGAAACTCGATCGTAAACTTCGTACCCCGGGGTTCATTGGGTCGCACCCGGATGTAGCCCCGGTGATCTTCGATAATCTGGCTCACGATGGTGAGCCCCAATCCCGTTCCATTCTTCTTGGTGGAAAAATAGGGCTCGAAAATTCTGCCTCTTACTTCCGGCGCCACACCGCAGCCGTTATCCGCGACCTCCAAATAGACGACTCCTCGAGAGGGGTCATGACTGGTGGCCATTCTGATTTCGCCATTTTCTCCTACAGCGGCCACCGCGTTGTCCAATAAATTGATAATAACCCGTTTGATCTGTTCTCGGTCCAATTCGAGCGGCGGGATCTCTTCGTTGCGAAACTGGAAATGAATATCGTTGTGTCCTTCTTTGAAGAGAAACAGAGCCTCCTGAACGATCCCATTCAGGTCGTTCCTGGTGAGGTGGGCCGAAGGTAGACGAGCGAAATGGGAAAATTCATTGACGAGATTCTTCAGCTCGTCCACCTGCTGGATGATGGTCGAGGTACACTTATCCAAAATCGCGCCGTTGCCATCGAGCAATTTACCATACCGTTTTCGGAGCCGCTCGGCGGACAATTGGATCGGCGTCAGCGGATTCTTGATCTCATGTGCGATACGCCGCGCGACTTCCCGCCATGCCTCCATTCTCTGCACCTTTTGAATCTGTGTGATGTCCTCGAGAAAGACCATGACGCCCATGGTTGTTCCTTCATCGTCGCGCAAAGTTGCAGCCGTTACCACCACGGTGAGTAATTGGTCCGTCAAAGAGATCTTGATTTGGCGCTCCACGCTCTCTCGGCCTTTGACACTTTCCAGGATGTCACGCATGACTTGGAGCTGTCCAACCTGAAAGACCTCTTGCTGATTTTTTCCGAGCACTGCCGCAGCCTCGACTCCCAACATCTCCTCGGCCGTCTTATTCCAGGTTGTAATGCGTCCCATGCGATCCACGGCGATCACGCCCGCCGTAATATTGGCGAGCAGCGTCTCAACAAAGCGCTTTCTTTGCTCTAGTTCTAAATTGCTCTGTTTCAGATCTCGGGTCATTTGGTTGAACGATTCCACTAAAGTTCCGATCTCATCGTCTCCTCCGGAATCGATTTTATAGTCCCAGTTCCCCTGGGCAACTTCGTGGGTTCCTTCCGCAAGTTTTTGGATCGGGACCGTAATGCCTTTGGCAAGATAAAACCCGCACCAAGTGGCCGCGAAGATAATCACCAATGTGATGAGGAGCAGGGTCAAAATATAGCTATTTTTGACCGGTGCCTTGAGAAACATCAGGTGTTTGTACTGTTCGTAGGAACGGGAAATTTGCAAGGCTCTTTTAGTGATGCTTTTGGGCACATAATAGTCGACCACCACGACTCCGAGCACGCGCTTATCCGTGCTGTAGATGGGAACCCCGCCACGGATAATGTCCCCTTCTCCAAACGCTTGCGTTCGCGTCACCTCCAGACCCCGGAGCGCCCGGTTGAGAAACTCATTTTCAGGTTTGATCGTGACCCCCGTCGGCACCTGTTCATTGAAGGCGACGACGAGTGATCGATGGTCAGGCGAAAACAATTCAACGGTTCCGAGGTTATACTCCCGCTGTTTGTTTTGGATGAACTCCTTGAGCTCGCCCAGTCGATTTGTCTCAAAGAACCCCTCTCGAGTCATGCGTTGACTCAACTGCCGCGCATAGAACAACGCGTTATTAGCCGAATTCTGATAATAAGTCTGGCCGATCTCCAAGGAGCCCTGCAACGCGTTCTCCACCTGAAGATCAAACCATCGTTCAAAAGAACGCGTCACGAACCCACCCGCAATAACGAACAGCAACAACGTCGGCACTAGGGATAGCGCAACAAACGCCAATACCAACCGCACCCGGAGCCGGGAACCAAGAATCCTTCTCTTGCGCTCGAAGACAAGTTTCACCAAGTTGCGGACAACGAGAAAAACCAGCAACGCCAGGAGGATGACGTTCACATTGATCAAGAGAAAGAACGCGATATTGTTGCCCAAGGAGTATTCCGGCGCCGTCTCAGGCAATTGAACTTCAAAAAACGCAAACGCCAATACCATCAAGGTGGTGACCAGGATCACCAAGCCCTCGCGCTTGCGACGCTTGGCTTCTTCCAACTTGAGGCTTGCCTCGATCGACTCGGCGGTGCCCGAACTTTCCATGAGCAGGCTTTCTAAGGGGAGAAAAAGACCGTCAAATTTTACCGTCTAAAAAAATAAAGGACAAGCGTTATAATAACACTTATAAGGATACCGGTGGTCAACGGGAAATAGACCGTGAATCGCTCTCGCTGGATGGTGATATCGCCCGGCAGATTCCCTAACCAGGGGACTTTGCCAGCCACCGAAAAGATCAGTCCAAGAACGACCAGGACGATTCCAATATAGATCAGGGTCTTAGCAAACTCGGCCATTTGTGTAATTCGCTCCTCGCTTTTTTGTCAGCGCGGCGTGACCGGAAACCCATTTCAAAACAGGCTAGGTTGATTCTTCGAACTGCTCCCTTTTGGCGCCGCCTGGTTGCGCCCGAAATGTTCGTACGCCAGCTCCGTCGCCACGCGGCCGCGCGGCGTTCGCTTTAGAAACCCGGCTTGAATCAAGAACGGCTCGTACACGTCCTCGATGGTGTCCTTTTCTTCTCCAATGGCCGCCGCCAGCGTTTCAATCCCAACCGGCCCGCCCGAAAACTTGTCGATCAAGGTAAGAAGGAGCATCGTGTCCATCTTGTCGAGACCGATGGGATCAACTTCCAACATCTGGAGAGCTTCTTGGGTAACCGGTTTCGTAATTTTGCCATCCGCTTTGACCTGGGCGAAATCCCGCACCCGGCGAAGGAGCCGATTCGCGATCCGCGGAGTGCCCCGGGACCGGCGGGCGATCTCGGCAGTGCCGTCGTCTTCCGCGGCGACACCCAAAATGGAGGCGGATCGTTTAAGGATTTGCGCCAGCGCCTCGGTCGAATAGAAATCGAGCCGAAAAATTTGTCCAAAGCGATCGCGCAGTGGCGAGGTAAGGAGTCCGGACCGGGTCGTTGCTCCGATCAACGTAAATGGCTTCAATGGCAGCTTCATTGACCGGGCTGCGGGACCTTGACCAATCAGGATATCGATCTGGTAATCTTCCATGGCCGGGTAAAGAACCTCTTCCACCACGTGATTCAAGCGGTGAATCTCGTCAATAAACAGAATATCGCCTTCCTCGAGATTCGTCAGCAGCGCCGCCAGATCGCCCGGGCGCTCCACCACCGGTCCCGAGGTAGGCTTGATGTTTACGCCCATCTCCCGCGAGATAATATAGGCGAGCGATGTCTTGCCCAATCCCGGCGGTCCATGGAACAAAATATGATCCAAGACATCGTTGCGGCCCCGCGCCGCAGCAATCGCGACTTTAAGATTTTCCTTCACCTGCTCCTGACCGACGTATTCATCGAAGCCCCGCGGCCGCAGGTTGACGTCATAGTTAGCGTCGTCCTCGACAAGCTTGGGCGCGACAGGTCGCGACTGCATAGAAGTCTCGGTTCTGTCGTTAAGTTTCGGCATTGCGGGTGCTAACGACTCATCCGCCGGAGTACGTCCTTGATCACTTCTTCCAAAGTCCGTTTTCCCGTCTGGATCATATCGCGCACGTTTTTCTCGACTTCCGCTTTTCTATAACCCAGATTGACCAGCGCCGACACCGCATCTTGGACGAGTTGAGAATCGTTATTTTGAGGGATAGCTTCCGACGGCCGGGATTGCAAAGTCGTAAATTTATCCCGGAGTTCGACGATCATACGTTCGGCGAGCTTTTTGCCAACTCCCGGAATCGACACCAGCCGCAGCTGATCGCCATCCTTGACCGCCTCCACCAATTCCTCCGCCGGAATCCCGGAAAGAATGTTTACAGCTAACTTTGGACCGATGCCGGAGACGCTGTTAAGCAAAAGAAAGACCTGTTTTTCTTCCGCCGCTCGAAAGCCGAACAACTGAAGCGCATCTTCCCTTAGATGGGTATGAATGTAAAGACTGACGGCACCCCCGACCTCCGGCAGCCGATAGAAAACATTGAGCGGGATGAATATCTGATAGCCCACTCCTCCGACATCGACGATGACTTCTCCAGGCAGCTTATGCGCCAGGGTTCCGCTAATTTGCGCAATCACAGTGGTCCTGGATTTCTTTAGAGACGGGACTTCCTGCCAATCGCTTGAACCGCTCAGGGCGATCTGCGCCGGCGCATCGCGGGTCGCCAGTCTGGCGCAGCTTCCATAAGGCGGGCTTGAAATGCCTGCCGATGAACGTGACAAACCGCGGCTGCCAAAGCATCGGCGGCATCGGCGGCCATCTTCTCCGAAACATGGAGCAGCGACGCGACCATTTTTTGCACTTGCTCCTTGGTCGCGTGGCCATACCCGACCACAGCCGACTTGATCTCATTTGAACTGTACTCGTAGACATCGAGTTGGTTTTCTGCAGCCGCTAACAAGGCCACGCCGCGCGCCTGTCCGAGTTTGAGGGCGCTCTGCGGGTTGCGCGCAAAAAAAACCTTCTCCAGACTGACTCCGTCCGGATGATAACGCACGATGATTTGCTGAATGCCTCTGTAGATGCGGCTTAACCGAGCCCCTTGCGCTTGGGCACCCGCCGTCGCGATGGTGCCGCAGGCGACATGACTTATGGCATTTTCGATTGACTCGACGATGCCCCATCCGGTCACAAGCGATCCCGGATCGATGCCCAGGATTCTACGAGCCACCACGGCCCGGCGCGCCGAACGGTCCGAGGCACCCCCCATCAGCTCGCCTTTTCGAGGTACTCGCTGGGGATATCGAAATTTGCCGAAACGTTTTGCACGTCATCGTGATCCTCAAGCTCTTCCGTCAACTTGAGAATTTGTTCTACATGCTTTTCGTCTACGGTTACAGTATTTTTCGGGACCATCGTGATTTGCGCGCTGGCCAGGGCTACCTTTTCTCGGTCGAGCGTTTCTTTGACTCTTTCGAAGTCCTCCGGTTGGGTCACCACTTCAAATAGATCGCCCTCATCTTTGACATCTTCTCCACCCGCTTCTAGCACCAAACCCATCAAGCGGTCTTCATCGATTTGTGATTTTTCAACCGTGATGACACCCCTTTTGTCAAACATCCAGGCCACGCAGCCGGTCTCTCCCAAATTTCCTCCATGTTTGACAAACAAGCGCCGTATCTCGGAGACCGTGCGGTTCTTGTTGTCCGTCAGCACCTGCGCCAAGATGGCGGCGCCGCCCGGACCGTATCCTTCGTACTGGATTTCTTCGTATGAGACGCCTTCCAACTCTCCGGTGCCCTTTTTGATCGCCCGCTCAATGTTGTCTCCGGGCATACTGTTGGTTCTCGCCGTGATCACGGCCGTGCGCAAGCGCGGGTTGGCGTTGATGTCGCCGCCGCCCACCCGAGCCGCCACCGTAATTTCCTTGATGAGCTTGGTGAACAGTCGTCCCTTCTTTGCGTCCTTAGCCGCTTTTTTGTGCTTGATGGTGCTCCATTTCGAATGACCGGACATAAACAACAACTCCCTGAATTGGTTGCGTTAAGCTACCACAAAGCCTCTGCTGCGTAAACCAGGGTCATCAAACCTCCAATGGCGGGAGATTTGTTTGACGACTTATCGAAAAACACGTAGATTGTTGTGAATTTAACGTCCAGTCTGAAAAACGACCGAAACGGCTCAAGGCTCTGTTAGACTCTCCCTGCGAAGCGATTCCCAACAAAAATCGTCGATTCGTGCGAGTTAAGCCTCGGGCGGAACTCTATCCGAAAGCGCCGCAGCAGGGACAACCGTAGTTCGGACGATTGAAGCGATTGAAAGGAATTCAATGAGCATTATCATCAGCGAGACAATAGCTTTCTTCTGTTGCCTCATGTACGCGAGTTTCTTCGAATGGACCCTACACAAGTACTTGATGCATACACCGTTTTGGCAGTATCCCTTTCGCGCCCATGCCTTGGTTCACCATGGTCTTTTCCGGACCGGCGCCCAGTATTTTCTTCCCGACGCGAAGGTCATCCGCAAGGTTCGCTTCGCTTGGTGGAACGCCCCTTTTATTATCATTCTTCACACACCCGTCATTCTTTGGATACAAAGGACGTTGGCAGTAGACATATTCGCAGGCGGCTTGTCGGCGCTCATCCTGTACTATTTTCTTTACGAATACCTCCACTACTGCATGCATATTCCCAAACGACGCTGGCTAGAAACGACGGCCTGGTTCCGTTGGCTGGACTCCCATCACCACATGCATCACAAACGACACTTCAATAATCTCAATGTGGTGTTGCCGCTAGCCGACATCGTCTTCGGCACGCTTATTCCGGCCAAGGATCATATGGCCCTGCCGGACCGTGAAGACGGAGCTACGCAGGTCGGACTGCTGTTATCCGAATCCTAAGATCATCCCGCGCCGATGACTTTTTTCTTTTTTCTTCTTTCGCTATAATTCGGCGGCCATGTTCCAGAAACTCGCACCACGACAAAGTCGATCGCTGGATTTGCTGCGCTCCCGCCGTCTGGCTATTCTGTTTCTCCTGCCGTTGCTGTTGCTCGCGGCCTGCTCCGTGCCCCCATCTAGAGTCAAGTTGCCGTCCGCACCGGGCCCTCAAAACGCTGTGAGCCAAACCGGCATTGCTTCTTGGTACGGCCCAGGGTTTCATGGAAAGGCAACGGCCAGCGGCACTATCTACGATCAGAACGATCTGACCGCAGCGCACCAGACACTACCCCTCGGCACCCGAGTTATGGTTACCAGTCTCGAAACCGGCATTTCAACCGAAGTGACGATCAACGACCGCGGTCCCTTTGCCAAAGGTAGAATTATTGACCTCTCCTTTGCGGCAGGAAAAGCGCTCGGGATGATCGGTCCTGGCACGATTCCGGTGCGCGTAGAAGTGATCGACCCCGGCCCCAACAAAATCCAATCGATTCGCGCGTCTCTCGACTACACCTTGCAGTTGGGATCTTTCTCCCAGCTCGAGAATGCGCAACAGTTGCGCGACCGGCTCGCAAGGTCCTACGCGGACGTTTCCATCGTGCCGCTGCAAACGCAAGATGCTATGTATTATCGGGTTCAGTTGGGAACCTTCTCCAATCGAAACGCCGCCGAAGAACGAGCGCGCCTACTCTCACAATCAGGATTCCCGGTGATCATTATGGAGAAATAGGTGGATGTCCTTGCTTGGTTGGAATGTCAAGCTGCATTTCTTTGGACTCGCGGGTTAAAGCCCGTTCGGATAGTCGCCCTTGCCGGGTTGCTAGCGAGTTGCTCCAGCTCCAACCCTTCGCCGAAAATTCCTCCGCCGCCTGAGTCTTTTAAGGAACTGCAGCATAGAATCGCCCTGATCCGCGAGCTGCCGTTCAAGCGTGAAGTTTCTTTGGCCAAGGAATCGCTGAACGCAACTAAAGCGACGCCGGAAAGAATTTTCTCCGACAAGTACGGAGCACAGTCGCTCGTCCATATCTCGCACGCCTACAAGCGACTCGGACTCCTACCCGAATCCACAGATTTCGCCGCAGCTCTCACCGACTATGTGAGGTTAGATCGAATTTTCTTTTACGAGGCGCGTAAAGACCTCATCGTGATCTCACCGGATACAACTCCGTTGGTCCAGACAATCATGGAGGAGGCGGGCGTCAATTTAGATCAACTTCCGGTCGTATTAGCCCTCTCCCGAGCGCTACAAGAACAGCACTTTCAATGGCAAGGAAAGCTAAACGGAATCTCGCTGGAGGATCGCAGGCTCGCCTTTCGCGCTCTGGCCGTCGGCGACACGGTCCTTGTTGGGACCGCCTATCTACAAGGAACTCAGCAAACGACCAGGCCGTCGGATTCAGTCCGGACCCTGGCTCGATGGGCAACTGCGTTGGAAAAAATAAGCTCCCATCTGCCGCAACTGCTGCAACAAAAGCTGGTATTTCCCTATCGCGATGGCAGTCAATTTGTTCAATGGGCTCATGCGGCCAAAGGATGGACGGGAGTCAATGCCGTCTTTGCCGATCCGCCGCTTTCGACCTCGCAGATTCTTCACCCGGAGAAGTATTACGTCAAACGAGAAAATCCGTTGCACCTCCGCCTTTCAGGCTTGACGCGGCAAATGAAGGAAAGCGCGGTCGTCGATCAGACGTTGGGTGAATATCTCGTTCGATTGCTCCTGACGTCGAACCTGTCGCGCCAGGAAGCGAGCCAAATCGCAGTAGCCTGGACCGGCGACCAATTATCGGCATATCTGGAAGCAGACACTCTTTTGACGGCGTGGATCACGGCCTGGAAAAGGGATGAAGACGCCCGGGCTTTTTACCGCGCTTACCAAAACCTGCTGCAGCGGCGTCACCGCTTGCGTTTCGCAGCATCACCTGGTCGGACCGACAGTGTGCAAGCCGAGCTACCTGGGGACCGCTTGATATTGCTGCAGCTCGACGGACCGTTTGTTCTTCTGCTTGACGGCACGACGCCGACTCGATCCATGCAACTCGCCGACGAAGTTTGGAAAAGTCTGGACGCGGAGACCGAGTCCACTGTAATCCTTTTCGACTCCGCCAAAGGACCAACTCAGTTGTCTCTCAGAAGCAGATAACGGCCACCCTCGCTCTTCACCCGGCCTTCCCTCATCAGCTTTTCCAAGTGTGCTTGGACGGAAAACTCCGC
>JAHKKJ010000376.1 GCA_020027655.1 Deltaproteobacteria bacterium
GCAACATGTTCTCGGCACCGCGCAAAACCGCCAGGGTTTTTTGCGCATCGGCTTTACCACCTTCAGCGCCAACAGCCCGCAGCTCTACCTCGATATCGACAGAACCATGGCAAAATCACTCGGTGTCAACGTCAACGACGTCTCCCAGACGCTGCAGACTTATTTGGGATCGACCTACGTCAACCTGTTCAACAAGTTCAACCAGAGCTTCCAGGTCCGGGTGCAGGCCGAGGCCGATCATCGCCGGCAGTTGCAGGATATCGGCAAGCTTTCCGTCGCCAACCAGTCCGGTCAGATGGTGCCGCTGGGCAGCCTGCTCGACGTGCGCCGCGTGCTCGGCTCCGAGCTCATCACGCGCTATAACCTTTATCCCGCCGCTACTATCACCGGTGTCCCCATGCCCAGGTTTAGCTCCGGCGAGGCGCTCAGTTTCATGGAGCAGACCGCCGCGAATATCTTAACCCAGGGTATGGATTACGAATGGACAGGACTCTCCTACCAGGAGAAGCTCATTGGCAGTCAGGCCTACTTCATTTTCGCGCTATCCATCACCTTGGTTTTTCTGGTGCTCGCCGCTCAGTACGAAAGCTGGACCGACCCGGCCGCAGTTATTCTCACCGTGCCCATGGCGCTGGTGGGAATCGTCATCGCCCTGGCGGTCCGCCGTTTTCCCAACGACTTGTACACCCAGATCGGTCTTGTCCTCATGATCGCGCTGGCCGCGAAGAACGCGATCCTGATCGTAGAGTTCGCCCGGGAGCTCAAGGCGGAGGGAGTGTCCACCGTAGACGCCGCCGTCGAAGCGACGCGGCGGCGCTTTCGGCCGATCCTGATGACTTCAATCGCGTTCATCCTGGGCGTCGTGCCGCTCTTGACCGCTACCGGCGCCGGTTCCGCCAGCCAGCAATCCCTCGGTACTGTGGTATTCGGCGGCATGATCGCTTCTACACTACTGGCGATACCGTTCGTGCCGGTGTTCTATATAATGATGCAGCGCGTTAGCGTGGTGTCTCAGAAGTTCGTTTAAAAACTCCAAACGATGGCAGCAGCTGAAGTTGCACTCAAATCCCCCTTTATCCCCCTTTTTCAAAGGGGGAATTTTCTCCGTAGGACTCTAACCCCTCTTTGGAAAAGAGGGGAAGGGGAGATTTTTGGGCGCAATGAGATGGAAATTATGTGGCGAACTGCTGGGACAGGACACTAGCGAAAGGCTAGGCAAACGCGCAGGGTTGGGCAAAGCAAAACCTTCGGAAGCGTCATCGACACCGGCATAAACATGATCTAGAACGAAGACTCATCTCAGCAACGGCCGCTTAAAATATGGCACGCGGTCCAATAACCACGCCTCCATGGCTCCGTTTTCGATCGCATTGATTCGTGGAGTTGTTTTTTCCAGCATAAATCCATTACACGCATCTCCTCTTTTCGGGTTTTCTTTTCTTTCGTGAGGGTGAAACATCTGATAGGGTCGCTACGAAAGCTTGCTTGGTATGGCTAAAACCGAAGCGATAGGCGATCAGACAATTCCGCTTGATCCTACAGTGCGGGCGTTGGGAGTGGTTTCACTGCTCAACGATTTTTCAAGTGAAGTTGCCGTCCGCACCCTGCCGCTTTTCCTGGCCAACGTTTTGGGCGTCAGGATCGGGATCATCGGGCTCATTGAAGGGATTGCTGAGAGCACGGCGACCCTTCTAAAGCTCGTTTCAGGATACCTTGCAGACCGCACTGGCCGGAAAAAAGCCCTGGCCTTATGGGGCTATGGTTTCTCCAACTTGACCAAACCGCTTCTCTACTTCGCCACGTCCTGGGGTCTGGTGCTTCTGGTCCGTTTCCTGGACCGGATCGGTAAAGGTATCCGCACGGCGCCGCGAGACGCTCTGATCGCCGATATCACGCCCCCTGAGCTCCGCGGCCGTGCCTTCGGCTTTAACAAAGCGATGGACAAAGCCGGCGGATTTCTCGGCCTCGTGGTGGCTGCCGCCGTGCTATACTCGACGCAGCAAGACACGCTTACCTTAACTCGCGAGAGTTACGAGTGGCTGGTGCTGCTCGCCGTATTACCCGGTTTGGCGGCGGTTGCCGTCCTGGCGTGCTGGGTGGAGGAACGGCCCAGATCGCCCGTCAAAAGCTCCCCGGTTTTGATCTGGTCCGAAATGAACGGGCGGTTCTGGGCGTTTATTGCGGTCCTCACTCTTTTCACCCTCGGCAACTCCAGCGATGCATTTCTGATGCTTCGAGCCCAGACGGTGGGTTTCTCAACCGTTGAAATTTTTCTGGTCGTCGCCGCGTTCAGCCTGGTGGTGGCGCTCACGTCGACAAAAGGGGGGACGCTATCCGATACGTTCGGCAGGCGTGGGTTAATAATCGCCGGCTGGTTGATCTATGCGCTCATCTATCTCGGCTTTGCCTTTGCGTCGGCCCGTTGGCACATCTGGATTCTCTACGCGGGATACGGGCTCTACTACGGGGCTTTTTTGGGAGCCTCCAGCGCGTTAGTGGCGGACTTGGTCTCCGAGCAGCTTCGCGGGACGGCCTACGGCATCTTCAATGCGGCCCTGGGTGTAACGGCATTTCCGGCGAGTCTTCTCGCCGGACTTCTCTGGGACTGGTACGGTCCCTCCGCACCATTTCTCTTCGGAGCAGCGCTCGCTCTTCTGGCAACCATCGGTTTGGTTATGATCCCATTACGACGGTGATACTGCTATCTCCGTTCCAGCCAGATGGCCACCAGGAAATTTATGACCAATCGCTGCCGCAGAAAAGCTCATGGGTTTGTGATGAAACACAACAGGAGCAAACAGAATTAATGAAGCGCTTCTTTGCGTGCTTGGCGGCTTGGCGCGAGAACACGATTTATCGGATTTCGGGCTTCGAATTCATAATGAACAACCCCGCCGCAAGCAGCGAGGTATCGAAAAACTTTATAATAGTTTTCCCAAAAGTTGTCACCCCCGAATGTTCTTATCGGGGGTCCAGTCCGAGGTTCGCCTGGATTCCCGCTAAAAGCATGCGGGAATGACGGGCCTTAAGACGACTTGGGATCGCTATTACGCAGCAAGCTGCGGGGAATTAAACCCGTATCGCCATTAGACTAGACTACTCAAGAAGGAGAAAACTATGATCAGATTTCGTTATTTGTTTTTGCCGGGGGTTTTACTGTTCCAGGTTGGCGCCGCCGGCGCGCAGCAGTTTCCGATATTGGATAAGTTGGCCGATAAGGTTGTCCAGAAATACCAGAGCTCTTCCTGCCAGGAGTTGGCGCAGAAAAAGAGCCAGCCTCAGACGGGGAAACGGGAAATGATGGAGGAGAAAGCGCTGGCAATGCTTCGCAAGGACCCTCAAATGCGCACGGAGTTTCTCAACCGCGTCGCCGGTCCGATCGCGAACAAAATGTTCGAGTGCGGCATGATTCCCTGATTGCCCGTCAGAAAGTGACTCACGCGGCGGGAGACTGGAATAGCGTAGTGGAATGCTGGAAGAGTGGAATACTGGAACAATGATCAACCCACTATTCCAGCATTCCAACTTTCCATTGTTCCATTATTCCAACATTCCAGTCTGACTTTGCGTTCTCCAAAGCTTAGCGCGATAAAAAGAAATTTTATGTGCTAGGCACGATATCGTCATGACCTCCACCACACGCAACATTCTTATTGGTCTTGCGCTCGGAGTCGCCACCGGGTTGTTCTTCGGCGAGAAGGCCGGGGTACTTCAGCTCGTAGCGGAGGGCTACCTGCGGCTTCTCCAGATGACCGTACTTCCCTACGTCATGGTTTCATTGATCGAGGGAATTGGCAGCTTGGACGGCGCCCGGGCGCGGCACCTCTTTGTCCGGGTGGGAACACTCAGTCTCGTGCTGTGGGCGCTGGCGCTAGGCGCGGTTATGCTGATGCCGCTCGTCTTTCCGGAGATCGAGAGCGCGTCCTTTTTCAGCACGACCTTGGTTGAAAACCGGCCGCCCCTGGATTTTGTTGCGCTCTATATTCCGTCTAACCCATTCCATTCGCTTGCCAATAATATTGTGCCGGCCGTCGTCCTCTTCAGCGTATTTCTGGGCGTGGCGCTCATCGGTATCGAGCGCAAACAGGACCTCCTCGAAAACCTGATGCTCATCGAACGTGGGCTCAAACGGGCGAACCAGTTTGCGGTCGGGTTGACGCCCATCGGGCTCTTCGCGATCGCGGCGCATATAGTCGGCACGGTGGATGCGGCCCAGTTTGCTCAAGTGCGGGTTTACCTGATCAGCTACGGGGTGATGGCGCTGCTCCTCTCGCTCTGGGTCTTGCCGGGACTGGTTGCCTGCCTCACCCCGATCCCAGCTCGCGAGATCCTTAAGAAGACAAGGGATGGTCTGATCACGGCGTTCATGACCGGCGAGCTCTTCATCGTTCTGCCGATGCTCATAGACCGTTCGAAGGAGCTGCTGATCGCCCACGGTCTACCAGAGTCTCAGGAAGGATCGCCACCCGATGTCATCGTCCCCGCCTTCTACAATTTTCCCCACGCGGCCAAGCTACTTTCGCTAAGTTTCGTGCTTTTCGCCGCGTGGTACTCGCAGACGGTGCTTAGTCTGACCGATTACTCGGTGCTTGTCCTCGCAGGAATCTTCAGCTTGTTCGGTAGCATCAACGTTGCCCTGCCCTTTTTGCTCGACGTTGTGAAAATTCCGGCGGACACGTTTCAGCTCTTTCTCACCACCGGTGTGATCAACGCGCGCTTCGGCACCTTGACATCCGCAATGTACATGGTCACCTTAGCCCTCGCTGGGAGCTACGCCTTGGTCGGGAATTTACGCCTCTCCCCCGCGCGGATTCTGCG
>JAHKKJ010000377.1 GCA_020027655.1 Deltaproteobacteria bacterium
TTTTTGGGCCGCCTATCGTAAGTAATGTCAAGAAGGTTTTTAACGGATCCCAGATTTCCTTCTGGCCGTCCTTGTTTTCATATCCCTGACAATTCGATTTGCGCGCGCCGGAGCTATCGGGACTACCACAAGAGCGGGGCGACTCAGGATTATTTGTAAGGAATCTGACGAATCATTGTAAGCGGATCTCCGAAAGAGGAGCATGATTTGGCTTTCAAACCAACTGAAATTTTTTCGTTACCCTTCGACATTCTTTATTGATATAGATTAAATTAGAGGTGAATAAGCGAGGGCAATGCAGACCCCTAGGTATTCGGTTAAATCGACCAAATGTCGAGTGTAAGACGGCGAGGAGCTAACGAAAAAGGAGGAGGCTATGCAGCTCACACCCAAAACCGAAACGCTGCGGGTTAAAGTATTGATTGAGATTTCTACAGAACATCATCATTCATTGCTCAAACGGGCCAGTGAAGTTTCTCCAGTCTACTTCAGACTACAAAATGCCGTAAAGACCGAATCCAACACTATACTCATTCCGTGCGATGCCGGTGAGGCGGAAATGCTTCTCCAGGTCGCCAAACATTTTTGCCCTGACGCCGTCCCCGCGATCGAGGCAGCAATCAAGGAATCCAAGCCCGCCTAGCAAACAGCGCATCGCCTTACCACTGGATCGCAGTCCTGGAATTGCTCCGGCCCACGTCGAATCTAATGACTCTGCTGCTATTTACTTCACTTCAGCGGCTTCAAGTCATAGCCCCTGTCAGAAATAAGCAAACATTCGTCCTAAATTTGCTACGCTAATCTGGCAGTGAAGTCGAAAAAGCATGAAGAAGCGTTGGGCATAGGCTTTGCGTTGTTGATCTCATATAGATTTTCCGGTTGCGCAATACCATGGTACGACCTCCTTACGATGCGCCGGCCTCGGATATAATTGGTTACAGGCAAAGCCAGGACTCTGATACGTGGCATGTTTGCTGTAACTGTGCTAACTGGCCGAGGTTTAGTTACGTTGAACAGTGGGCATTACCCAAGAACGGTAAGATGTGTAGCGAGTGTGTGGAGAGGACTCGTCAAGGCCGGTGCCGCACGAATATTCTTCACCCTCAACACCAAACGAATCATCGTTGCCCCTGATGGATGGCTGCTTCAGCGGCCAGCCATCAGGCGGTGTTGCGGACTCCGCCTAATTGCCTAATTCTTTTTTTGAGTGCAGCTCTTCAGGGTGATTTTGAAGTTGGTCTTGCGAATCAAACTTCGCCCCGTCGACGCAAAGGCCGTGCTTTCCGTTCGAGATACTTCGGGCGGATTCGAAGTATCGAATTTCAGACTAGTCTGTCGTGTATTCCGTACATAAATCAACGCGTGCGCATCCGGCTTAAGCTTTTTTATTGTTAGGGAACATTGGCACACTTTCTGCGCCGTTCATTCATGTGGAGGCTTGGAGGCTTTGAATTAGCGTGCGGTTTCCGAGGACGGAACATGTCAAGAAAACCGGTCTATGAAGCATTTTCGTTAATGAGTAATGAAATCCATGCAATCGACCCTTCCGATGGTGAAACGATTGACAGGTTGTTTAAGAGGGAGCTTCGAGAAGGAGAAGAGGCGCTCATGCTCGCGATACTAGAAGACGCGATTGAGGGTTTTCATAAGTACCTCGCCGCGCGAAATGAAAAGGAAAGGAGACAATACCAAGAGGCAGAACAATGGATTATGGGAAAAGATAACGATTGGCTTTTTTCTTTTGAGAATATCTGTGAAACTTTGGGATTAGATCCCGGCTACCTACGCCGGACCATATTGTCATGGGCGAAGCGCAAAGGCCAGTATGTACAGGCCCCGCGAAGTTAGCAAAATTCAGGGTGGCGTACATTGCGCGGTACCTCGTGCCTTTCACTTTGAGTAGTGTCCTAGAAAAAAGAAAACGGGGGATAATCGGTTGTCCGACCATCCCCCTCGCAAAGGTAGAAGATTACTTTGGTTTCTTCTCCGTCATCTCGCCTTTTTTCTCTGTGGCTTTGTCGGGCTTCGCAGCCTTGACCGAGCTCACGATCATCTTTCCATCCTTCTCAGTGTAGGAAACTCTAACCATATCACCTACCTTGAGCTTTTCCAGCGCAGCTTTAGTGCTCTTGGAATCGGCGGCAAGATTGATCTCTTTATCCTTTCCCTTAACCGTAAGGGTGCCCGCCTTTGCATCCACTGAAGTAACCTCACCCGTTAGACCCTCGGTCTTGGCCTTCTCGGATCTCTTCTCCATTGCTGGAGCACTGGGAGTGGCTGGCGTAGCTGGCGTGGCCGGTTTAGCTTGAGCAAAGCTCACACCGCTGAAAGCTAAGCTAGTCAAAGCGACAATTAAAACCTTGATCATGTTTTTCACGGTATCACCTCCTTTCTTTCTATTAGACGTAATATTTCGAAAGGGCTTCAATCTTTCTTTCCGATGCAGAAAAAACTCATCCTGGAACACTAGATACTGCCTACCGATTTCCCGGTCCTTCTCAAAATGTTTGAGCGGGGCCGAGTCACCCGAAAGTTAGGATACAAAGTAAGCGATTCGTCGACTGGTAAGTGCGAGAAAACAGACACCGTAAAATCATTCTGGCGCTTTTACAATGTCGGGTTTTGGAAGCCAAGCGGAAAACGCCTGAGCTGGTACGTTGCTCGGGGACGCGCTTCCATTGGAAATTAGGAGCGACCGAAGCCGGAACAACTCTTGCAACACATATTAAGTAAGGAATTCACGTTCGCTTGTGCAAGTAGAGAGGAGTTTTTCTTATGGCTAAATATGGCAGAAAGGCAGCGCAGAAAGTTAAGAGAGCGATGCACGAACGCAAAAGAGGAACTTTACAAAGCGGTCGTTCAGGTAAAAAAGTCACGAGCCGAAAACAAGCCATTGCAATTGGACTATCGGAGGCTCGCCGCGCTGGCGGAAAGGTCCCGCGGAAGAAGGCCAAGAAGAAATAGGAAGAAATAGATAGGTATCTTGGGCTGATCAGATTCAATCACTGCGGGTTTGATTCCCCGGCAGCTTGCTGCGTAAAGAGCTAATCCGACCTCTTAAAGTCCGTTATTCCCGAATGCTTCTATCGGGAATCCAGGCGAGATCGGAACTGGACCCCCGATTAAAACATTCGGGGGTGACGCCTTTGCGATAGATTCTCCTCGCTATGTTCTGATACCCCGTCAGCTTGCTGCGGGGTTGTTCATCTCAGATTCTTCACTGGATGTACCTGCCACTAAGCGGAAGCGACCGAGGTTGACCTTACCGAGTGGGAATTAGAGCGGACAGTCGAACTAACAAACTAGATACACTGAACGGCTTGAGGATAAAATCGTTGCAGCCTATCTCTAAGCAATTTTTTTTATCCATGGGACTAGCGCTCATGGCCAGAATAGGAATACAGTTTGTCTTTTCGTTTTGACGTACAAGCCTTGCTACCTCTAAACCGTTCATGTCTGGAAGGCTAAGATCCAAGAGAATTACGTCGGGCGCTTTCTTTTTGATTTGCTGCAATGCATCGCTACCCGAAGCCGCGTGAGACGGGTGACCGTAACGCCTCAGTAAGTCAATTAGAATTTCGCTGACCGACGAGTGGTCCTCCACCACAAGTATCCGCTTGCTGTGAAACTTTTTGGTATTGCGGTTTCTTTTAACACGGGCCATGAATAGTAACACGCAAGGCCTATGCCGATTCTCGAAAATGATTTATGAATAATAAGTTAGGTCTTCAGCAGAAGACGACCGACAGAAGAGTTTCTAAATAGCATGTTCGTTGTAGGTAGGAAGAAACTATTAGCCCGCGGTATCTTAGCCAACAACATCGCTTTCAAATCAGGCCTTTATCTCTACCCACAGCGTATGTCGATCTCGCCAATGTCCCGGATCGTCGCACCGCAATTCTGAGCAGATGGTGGGAACCCGGCGTTCTCTTTGCCCTATGAGAACGCCGGATCAGGGCAGTAGTGAGAGGTAGGCAATTCAGCATGCCACTGAATTGATCAGGAGGCGCTGGACAGTTGACCGGAGAACACCGAGCTCAAAAGGCTTCGGAAGAATCTCTGCTATGTCATCCAACATCGTCTTGCCTGAAATAACAGAGAGATAACCTGTTATAAAAAGTATGGGGAGTCGTGGATGGAGAGAGTGAAGCTCCTCGACGAACTTAAGCCCGTTCAGCTTTGGCATCACAAAATCGGTAATTACAAGATCGAAGCTTAGCGCCTGAAGTATTTCCAGTGCCAGGGCTCCATCACAGGCCTCGACGACTCGGTGACCGTCTTTGCGCAGCACCTTAGAAATCAATTCCCTGTTCAAGAGATCGTCATCGACAACTAGTATATTTGCTTCCATCCTACGGCCCCTCAAAACGAGTTAAATTCTTTGATTCCCTTTAGAGAGCCAGTTTCGCCGACCTTCGCCAATCCTCCTCTTGAGTCGAAACTTCCTCACCTGGTTTGGCAAGGCCGCAGAGCATCCAGCAAACCGTATGCCCACTGAAAGGCGTGTTATTTTTGGCCTGCTCGCAGACTGGCTGTCAAGAAAACCCTACACTGGCAAATCGGAATGTCGGGAATATAAGAACATCCTATTTAACGAGGGCCCATGAACCCCAGCCTCCATTTTAAACCCTCTTGACGACTTATACATAAGAGTCATTATTTTCTTAAGGGGATAAGTGGGTATACGGTTCAAATGCAATAGCTATCGTCAGTCGCTGAAGCGGGCGCGGGATGAGAGGCGGAAACCTCAAAGCAAGAAGGGAGGACTGTCATGTTCGTAGAAAATTATAGGCTAGACACGATGATTGGCGGCCA
>JAHKKJ010000378.1 GCA_020027655.1 Deltaproteobacteria bacterium
CGCCGTTGAGGCGTTGGTTGCGGTAACGAAGTTGGGCGGCGAGTTGATGGGATTGCAGGTCGGGTTGGTAAAGACTGATTGGCTGGCGGATTTGATTCTGGTGCGAGGAAACCCGGTGGAGGATGCCGCCATTTTGCAGGAGCCGCAGCGGTTGCTGATGATAATGAAAGATGGCCGGATCGTTTCTGGTGACAACACGATATTTATTTGAATCCCGCTTGAGAAGCCAGTAGCATTGAAGAAACAACTTGAGGCTGGCAAGCGCCCGGTATGATCTAGCTACCGGCAGACGACATCAATCAATTTTCGTGCGCTCATCC
Source organism: Deltaproteobacteria bacterium (assembly GCA_020027655.1). Classification (GTDB taxonomy): domain Bacteria; phylum Desulfobacterota; class Binatia; order UBA9968; family UBA9968; genus DAIRFP01. Next base: position 321 of record JAHKKJ010000378.1, read on the forward strand.
AAGAGCATTTCACAGGAGTCATACATGTCGCGCTGCGACACTCAGAAACGACGAAAATAGTTCGTAGTACCGGCTTCAGCCGGAAGCGGCGTCGTCAGACGCCCTGCCAGGCTCGTAAACGAGCCGCTTCCGGCTGAAGCCGGTACTACGAACTATTTTCGGAGGAGTTATTCATGGCGCTTTGCGACGCCCTGAAACAATGAAAATAGCGCCACGAAAAGCCCGAAACGTCGGGAATAGGAGTGATCCTATGAAATTCGTTGTAGTTACCCAGTGGGTGAAAGTGGATAACTTAAGTCCCACCTGACTAAAGCCTAGCCAGCAAGTCGGTAGCGAACCCTACGTGCTAAACCAGAAATGGAGGTGCGGAGCTAGGGGAGTGAGATGATAGGCCGCGTGATCGAGCCTCGAAATGTTTGTAGTTGTGGACAAGAGGATAACCGCTGACCGAGAGGTCAGAGGCCAAAGCCGACGTTGTTTTTCAAACGGAAGGCAGCAGTCCTGGGCGCGTCAAGGCAAGTGCCGAGGAGACCACCGGGGTCGGAGAGCGGGGCATGTCATCAGAGGGGTAGCTCGGGAACGTGGGAGAGCCGGCAGTCTCCTGACGAAAATCCCCGGAGGATGAAGGGTACCGGGTGACCAAGAGCCTTGGTGCTCGCTAGCAGCTTCCACCAGCGAGCAAGCCGCAGAAAGCGGGACACAAAGGAAGGGAGCTAGTCAGGTATCGCGTCGCCAGCGACGAGTGAAGTGGCGCGAGAGGGGCTGAAGGCAGTCGTAGTGGAGCATAGTACCGATGGACTAAGGGCAGTGGAGTAGAGGCCGAGAAAGTGGGGAACCAAGGCCCACGGGACCCACCTGAGGGAAGGCGACACCGGGCAGAACACTGTTGGAAGGAAAGGCAGGAAAGACACTGAGCTTACCAACTGTCTCAACGAGACTTCAACGGATTGCGGAGCAGGCACGGCAAAATCCAACGATGAAGTTCACTACGTTGGCGCATCTGATGGACGTTGAATTGCTGAGGGAAGCCTATCGCCTGACGCGCAAAGATGGCGCGCCAGGAGTAGACGGGGTGAGAGCCAAGGAATACGCGGCAAACCTCGAGGTGAACCTGGCCGACTTGCACGAGCGACTACGCGGCGGGCGGTACTATGCGCCGCCAGTAGCGCGGACATACGTGCCGAAGGAGGACGGCAAGAAACGACCGATCGGGAAACCAGCGTTTGAGGACAAGATAGTGCAACGGGCGGTGGCGATGCTGATGGGAGCGATCTACGAGCAAGACTTCAAAGACTGCTCCTACGGCTTCCGCGAAAAACGCAGCCCGCATCAGGCACTGCACGAGTTACGCGAGCGGTGCATGAATGAGCACATCGGATGGATAATTGACGCGGATGTCAGTGCATTTTTCGACAGTATAGATCGTGGCCTGTTGCGAGAGGTGATCAAACAACGGGTCAACGATGGAGCAATCATGCGATTGATCGGGAAGTGGCTCAACGCCGGAGTGCTGGAAGGGGAGACCCTGAGCTACCCGGAGTTGGGTACCCCGCAGGGGGGGGTGATATCGCCGCTGCTGGGAAACATCTTCCTGGATCACGTATTGGATGAATGGTTTGAGCGAGAGGTCAAGCCGCGGATGAAGGGGCGCTGCTTCCTGATACGATTCGCCGACGACTGTGCGCCACGAAGGCGCGGAAAGGAGGCCGGGATGGCCACCTGAAAGCAGCCGAACTGCACAGGAGATGAGGGGCGGCCCCTCGGACTCGGGCTGCAGGGCCAGGGTCCAAACCACCTGAAGCTGCTCCGGCACAATGGCCGGGGTAGTGAGCGTTTAGGAAAAGGCGGGACAAACCCGTCAGGTGTGCGCTGGAAAGACGAACGTGAGTGAACCGCTGATGAAATGTCGAAAGCGTAGGGATGCCATCAAAACCGGAGTCCAGTCGTTGCTCCGGGACAAAGCTCGGGAGCAACCTGCTTACTGCCCGAGTGGTGACCGGCATGAAGGCGGCGTGAGTTCAGCGCAGGCTCTTGTGTGGAACGTGGGAACCTCCAGCCCCGATGTTCAAGGGAGACCCCCAAGCGGCAGACCCGCAAGGGGTAGAGTACCGAAGCGGGGCGGAGGGGCGGACAGGCTCGTAGTAGTGATGAAGCCCGGTAATGCGGGTGGAGCGAAGGGGCCTGACGATCTGGCCGATGGTGCAGGTCAACCAGCAATGGGAGGAGCCCGTGCCTGAAGCGAAGCCTTATGATATTCCGAAGAACCTTGTCTGGGAGGCATACCAGAGGGTGAAAGCAAATCGCGGTGCAGCCGGCGTCGATGGCGAGTCGTTGGAGGCATTCGAGAAAGATCTCAAGGGGAATCTCTACAAGATCTGGAATCGAATGTCATCCGGCTCGTACTTCCCGCCGCCGGTGCGGCTGGTTGAGATACCGAAGGCAAGCGGAGGCACTCGCGGGCTTGGCATTCCCACAGTTGCAGATCGAATCGCGCAAACCGTCGTGACGATGGTTCTGGAGCCTGAGGTGGAACCTCGGTTCCATCCAGACTCCTATGGCTATCGGCCAGGGCGGTCGGCGCTCGATGCAGTGGGAAAGGCAAGGGAGCGGTGCTGGCGCTACGATTGGGTGATCGATCTCGACATCAAAGCGTTCTTTGATAGTTTGGATTGGGCACTGGTTGAGCGCGCAGTCGCGCATCACACTGAATTGCCGTGGGTCCGTCTCTACATTGCACGATGGCTTCGTGCACCCGTGCAGCGACCAGATGGAACCGTGGAGCCGCGAACGAAAGGCACGCCACAGGGCGGGGTCGCGAGTCCGCTGCTCGCCAATCTCTTCTTGCATTATGCGTTTGACATGTGGATGCAAAGGAATTTCCCAGGTGTCCCATTCGAACGCTATGCGGACGATGCTATCGTTCATTGCGGAAGTGAGAGGCAGGCCAAGAAAGTGTTGGGTGCGATCCGAGATCGGTTTGAGGAATGCGGTCTGGAACTTCATCCGATGAAGACCCGGATCGTATATTGCCAAGATTCCGATCGGCGAGGGAAATACGAACACATTTCGTTCGACTTCCTGAGCTACACCTTCCAACCGCGACGGGCAAAGAATCGCTATGGGAAGTTCTTTGTGAGCTTCCTGCCGGCGATCAGCGCCAAAGCTGCCAAAGCGATTCGGGTCACCATTCGCGAATGGCGGTTGGCCTCCACCAGGAACAATCAAAGCCTGGAGGATCTGGCCCAGCTTATCAATCCAGTGGTGCGGGGCTGGATGAACTACTACGGACGGTACTATCGGTCGAAGTGTGTTCAGGTCCTACGCCACGTCAACCTGGCGCTCGCAGCTTGGGCGCGACGGAAATACAAGAGGTTTAGACGACGAGAGCGAGAGTCAATGTATTGGCTTGGACGAATCGCGCGACGGGATCCGAACTTGTTCGCCCTGTGGCAACTCGGAGTCAGACCTGAGGCTGGATCGTAGGAGCCGGATGAAGCGCGAGTTACATGTCCGGTTCTGTGAGGGCGCGGGGGTGAGATTCCTCCGCGCTACTCGACTCGTCATCGGATGCGAGAAGGAGGAAGACGCGCGCCGGATCATGGCGGTCTTACCGAAACGATTTGCTCGCTACAAGTTGACCATCCATCCAGAGAAGACCCGCCTGGTGAAATTCCAGCCACCACAAGAGAAGAGTGGTGGAGGAGATGGGGACGGCACGTTCGATTTTCTCGGAATGACCCATTACTGGGCGCGATCACGGCGGGGATACTGGGTGATCAAAAGACAGACAGCCAAGAAGCGATTGCGACGCGCGATGCGAGTGATGTGGCAATGGTGCCGCGAGCATCGACACGAACCGATTTGGGAGCAGTACCGGAAGTTGTGCCAGAAGTTGCGAGGCTACTACCAGTACTACGGCATTCGAGGCAATTATCGAAAGCTGTTAGCACTCTATCAGTTCGTGGTGAGAGCGTGGCGATACTGGCTAAGCCGTCGTGGCGGAAAGCGACCGATCCGTTGGGAGAGGTTCGCGGAACTGCTGACGATATTTGTGCTGCCGAGACCCAGGATCGTGCACAACATCTGAAGAGACCTGCAGGGTAGCAAATGTTCTGCGTCGGAGTAGTGCCGAAACTCCGATTACTGAAGAACCGGATGCGTGAATTGCGCACGTCCGGGATTGTGGGGGGCCTGGCTGGGTAACCACCGGGCCTACCTGGCCATTGGGAGCGCCCTGGGAGCGCACGCGTCCCCGCGTGCTGGCTTCCGTGAATGGCCCGCTGCGATGTAAGGGGACGCACCGCAAGCCAGCACGCGGGGACGCGTGCGCTCCCAGGGATTTTCCGAGGAGTCATTCATGGCGCTTTGCGACGCCCTGAAACGATGGAAATAGTTCGTAGTACCGGCTTCAGCCGGAAGCGGCTCGTTTACGAGCACTGCAGGGCGTCTGGCGACGCCGCTTCCGGCTGAAGCCCAATGGCATTAAGTTA
>JAHKKJ010000379.1 GCA_020027655.1 Deltaproteobacteria bacterium
TCAGGAAGAACAAACGTGGGACCTGACACTCAAGTCTTCCCCTTCGGGTTCTTTGCCGCGGGCAGTTGAGCGCGCGGTCCGCGATCTACTCGGTGAGATCAAAAGAGTCAAAGCGGAGGCGCGGAAACGGCTCGATGCGGCCCTCGTGCTCGAGAATCAGCTCTACCAACGAGAGACCGCAATCTCCGAGGTTCTGGACAACGTTACCCTGGGCAAGGAACGTTTCCGCGATAGTCTTATAGTGGCGGAGCGCGTTCCGCTTTGGGAGGTTATGACGGAATGGCAGCGCGTGGCGCTACCCGCGGGTGAAATTGCTGCCTTGCTCTCGCAGCAACTTTCCGAGGCCCTCGATTTCTTGCGGACTCATCTCTTGGGATCGAGCCTAATCGTGTGTTTATTCTTCTTGATTCTCATCGTCGCGTCGCTGCTGAGCCAGAAAGTGGCGCAGTGGACACAAGATCACCCGAATTTTGAAGCAGCGACCCACTTCCTGCAGCGCCCGATCTCCCTTGCCCTGCTCATTACGCTCGTCCTATCCTTGGTCTTTTTCACCACCAATGCTCCGCGGTTGCTAAGGGGTTTGGAGGCCCTGCTGCTGTTAATTCCGGTGCTTCGGCTGCTCCCGCGCCTGATACACCCGGCGGCGCGTCCGGTTCTCTTTACCGTTGCGGTTTTCTACGTCTTCGACAGCCTGCGGAATTTGTTGCTTGCTATCCCGCTCCTGGATCGGTTCTCTTTTCTTGCTTCGGATATTGTCGCCATCGTCGTTCTGATTTGGCTGTTAAGGCTGGCCTGGGTCAGAAAGTTATCCGCCGAGAATCCCCCGCCGGCCTATCTAATCCTGCTTTTTCGGGTGGTTCTGTTTCTCGTATCCGTCGCCCTCGTGGCGAATATCCTGGGCTATTTCGACCTCGCCAAATTGTTGAGTACCGGGACTCTTTACAGTGCGTACGCGGTATTCGCCATTTTTGGCGCGGCCAAAGCGCTATCCATAATCTTTGCCGTCTTTCTCGACACGGATCTGGCCCGGTCCCTCTCAGTTGTCAGATATTACGGCGTAGCGATCTCGCAATGGGGCTTTCGTGTTCTTAACTTTGCTGCTGTAGTGCTGTCGATCGAAGCCGTGCTCCGATTTTTTACTGTGAAGGACAGCATCGTCAAAGCGGTCACAGATTTTATGACGGCGCCGATCCGGGAAGGACGAGTAGATTTTTCGCTCTGGGACGTCATCGCCTTTGGTTTGGTTCTGGCGGCGGCGCTCATGATTTCGCGGGCGGTGCGCCTCATCTTAGAGGAGGACGTTTTCCCGAGAGTACGTCTGGCCCGGGGCGTCCCTGATATGATCAGCACGACCGTCTACTATACGCTCTTGCTGCTCGGTTTCTTCCTTGCCTTGGGGATGGCGGGAGTGGATCTCAATCGATTTACGCTGCTCGCCGGTGCCTTCGGCCTTGGCGTCGGCTTCGGCCTGCAGAATATCGTGAACAATTTTATTTCAGGGCTGATTCTTTTGTTTGAGCGTCCGATCCATCCGGGAGACACGATCGAAGTGGGCGGTGTGTCCGGCATCGTCAAGTCCATCGGTATCCGTTCGAGCACAATCTCCACAGGCGATGGCGCGGATGCGATCATTCCCAACGCCACCTTGATTTCAGAGAAACTTCTGAACTGGACCCTGACAAACCCATGGCGCAGAATCGATATTAAAGTAGGGGTTGCCTACGGTTCCGATCTGCAGAAGGTGATGGAGATCTTGCTCGCCGTCGCGGCAGCGGACTCCAATATTCTCAAAGACCCTGCTCCCGCAGTGGTGTTCCAGGGCTTCGGCGAAAGCGCGCTGAATTTTGACTTGCGGGTTTGGACGCTCGTGCAGGCTAATCTCGACATTAAGAGCCGGCTTTCCATTGCCCTTGCCCGGGCGCTCCGCGAGGCGGGGATAGAGATCCCATTCCCGCAGCGAGATCTCAATTTGAAATCAGTGGACAAACAAATAAAAGAACTCCTCGCCCCAGGGGACCACGAACCGCGCAAAACGGAGTAACGGTCAACGGACGCCGCGCAGCGGATAAATTAACAACGCAATTTGAAAGGAGCACACAATGGCAACACGAGCTCAGAAGAGGACAGACCAGACCGCGAATGTCACTGAACAGGAGGTTCTTGAGATGGCGCAGGACGCCTACTGGCCGAAGGCCGAGGCGCTTGACGGCACGTGGACGCCGCCGGCGGTCGAGCGGGTTGGATGAGCGCCCGTTCGCCGTGAAGAAGAATCTCTCAAGTGACTGCGGACGTGTCGGGTAAGATGATTCAGGACACAGAGGAAGAAATGAAAGCGTTCGCGAAAGCCGCAATGGCAAGGCAGTGACGACGAGAGAGAACCGGGATTAGCCTCGCGCAAAGGCGCAAAGCATGTCCTGAGCAAAGTCGAAGGGGTCGCGAAGCTCGGAAAGAGAAGAAAAGATTTTTCTTTGCGGTATCAGATGCCTTCAAACGCAAACACCAGCTGTTCGCCGTCAACGGTCTAACGCTCGTTGATATTGGGATCGCCAAAGCGAGCGCCGTGGGAGAAGTTTAAAATCTGACAGAGGTCTCCCAGTTTGAGGGGACCTACTTAGCCGGCGAAGCGGGATTTGCCTTGGCGGGTGGCATAGCCATGCGCAATAAAAACGGCGTCGTCTTGCACATGTGCGGGGATTCTGAAGAAGCCCTGCTTCAACTTGCGCCGAGCGGAGTGACGATCAAGTTCAGGAAATAAGGGTGGGCAAATCTGCAAGTCCGGTTCTGTGAGGGAATGGTCTAGCCAAAGACGGAAATCCGTCTTCTAGTGAAAATGCTCTGGAACGCCGGCCTTCCTTAAGCCAAAAGATCGATGAGGATTTGCCTGACCCCCATTCTTTTCACGATATTTATTTTCAAAATTGTTCAATATTAGACAGAAACTCGCCTCGAGTTGACGGATCGTTAAAGCTGTTTAAGGCGTCGGATTTCACTCCTGAGGTTTGCTTAACAAGAAAACCTAGGGGAGGAGACTAGTATGAATGACACAATTCGTTGGTTCATCTGGATTCCATTGGGTGCGATTCTGTTGGTGCTATTGATCAACACCTTTGTTGTCTCTTAGAGGTCAGAATCAGCGTAGACCCGGGTATGACAGAACATTGGAGTGTTTATGAAGGATATTACAGCGGCACTTCTGGCGATTGGTTTCGTGCTGTACTCAGTGATCGCACTGCTTTCGGTAGAGCGTAATCAGGATAGCACGAGCTCGCCGGTGGTCAGCAACCAAGAGAGAATTTCTGAGCTCGGACTCCGTGTTGCCCTCCAACGGTAAGCTATTATCCCTATCGATAGCGCTTCTAAGGAACTAGGCATCGCCCCATTTCATTTTTTATCCTTAAATCCGTTTCGTTTCACAATCAATTCGTCTCTTGCAACACGACGTCGCGTTTCAAGCGGACGAGACATTTCTTACTTTAAATGCATCAGGCCTCCCGAAGGTTGACTAGGTGATAGGGTTAAGATAAAGCAACCATCAGCTGACAAAACCCCTAAGTGGACTCGGGGAGACATTTTTCTCGTCCCGCTGTAGCAATGGCACGCCATGAAAACCGGCAAAGCGAGGATGTGATTCTGTTTTCCACTATCCATCCACCCACGGGCCGCGCTCGCGCGAAGAACCCGCGGCCGTGTAGAAATCATTCATCATAGCAATCAAACGAAAGGAGAAGCTTGATGGCTGAAGTAGATCCAACGATGGTACGGGCAGAAAGCGACATGGTCCGAGAAGCCGAGGCCTACACATCCCCTTACGAAAGATGGAAACGGGCAGAAGGCCTGCCTACGGTTCGCGGCTATTTTGTTAAAAATCTTCTGAAGCTGGAGTTGGCTCCCTGGAAATCAAGCGGCGACGGTCTGGCTGCGATCATCAACCTGGCGGGAACGGGCGGCTTCAACGATGCTTACGTCTGCGAAGTGCCGGCAGGGAAAGCGCTAAAACCCCACCGGCATTTGTTCGAAGAAACCATCTACATCCTCAAAGGACAGGGGGCCACGTCCGTCTGGCTAGACGAGTCCAAGAAGCAGAGTTTTGAATGGCACACGGGAAGTTACTTCGCCATTCCGATGAACGCCTGGCACCAGCACTTCAATGTCTCCGGCGCCGAGGCTGCGCGTTACGTCGCAATGACCAGCGCGCCGCGGGTCATAGATACTTTCGACGACTATGAATTCGTCTTTGAGAACCCTTTCGTCTTCAAGGGTCGTTTCAAGGCTGAAGAAGGTTACTTTAGAGAGGCCGAACGGAGAACCGACTCGCGCCGTTGGGACACCAACTTTGTCGCCGACGTGATGGCCTGCCAAATGAATGAGGGGGGTAGGGGCGTCGGCGTCAAGTCCCTCGGATTCGGCTTGGTTAATGGGACCATGAAATCTCACAGCTCTTTTTGGCCTGTCGGGACCTACAAGAAAGCCCATCGTCACGGCCCCGGCATTCACGTCGTGATCTTGAAAGGTTACGGCTACTCTCTCATGTGGCAGGAACGCCAAGAAGTGGAGCGGATCGACTGGGAGCCGGGCAGCGTGTTCGTTCCTCCCGAGATGTGGTTTCACCAGCACTTCAACGCGGGAAAAGATCCCGTGCTTTTTCTCGCCATCGGTTGGGGCAGCGACAAACCGAAACCCGGCGGAAAGCAATACGTCTATAAGAGCGTCAAAGAAGGCGGAGATCAGATCGAGTATGAGGACGAAGACCTCCAGATTCATCGGGATTATGAGGCGGCTTTGGTTAAAGCGGGC
>JAHKKJ010000380.1 GCA_020027655.1 Deltaproteobacteria bacterium
TTCTCATATTCGCATCCCGGCGAAGCGCACCTATGTCACCTCGACATAACTTCCGAGTCATTCTAAGGAGATCCATGGACACCTCAACTGCGGTGATGATGGTTGCGGCGGTGGTTACGCTCGCCGCCGTCTACTGGAAGTCACCTCAGGCCGCCAGCAATGGCTTAAACGCTACGGGCGCTCTCATCCTTGAGATTATCCCGCGCATGGTGGCTGCTTTTACCCTCGCGGGTCTGATTCAAGCGGTTGTTCCTGAAGAATTGATCGTCAAATGGATGGGGCACGGATCAGGCGTGAGGGGTATAATGATCAGGATGACCCTGGGAACCGTGACTCCCGGTGGCCCCATGACTCACTTTCCGATTATCGCCTCGCTTTTTAAGGTCGGGGTTGGAGTTGGTCCTTTGGTCGCCTATCTCACCGCTTGGTCTCTTTTCGGGCTGCAGCGGATCATTATGTGGGAGATTCCGTTTCTCGGGCCCAAAGTCGTGGCGATACGAGTCGCCGTCAGTTTTTTCTTTCCCTTCCTGGCCGGCTGGCTTTGCGAATTGATTTGGGGAAAGCTCCGCCTATAACCGACCATGACCCGAAGAGAATTTCTTAGACTCGTGGGGAGCGCCGGCGTCGCAATGCCCGCGCTGATCGGGCAGTCTGGCTGTGCTCCGACTCTGACCCGCACGGATACCAGCACGGGCCTTTCGCTGTGCTACGTGGCCGGAGATGTGACGCCGGATGGCGCCATGGTCTGGCTGCGCGCCGAACCCAATAGCCAGGTGTTCCTGCATTACAGTAAGGAGCCGAGTCTTAGCGACTTCGCCTCTATAGGTCCTTTCCCGGTAGACAGGGATGCCGATGACACTGCGCTCATTAAACTAGAAAAGCTTCAGCCCGCTACAACCTATTATTACCGCGGCGCCGTGACCGGTAAGCAACCCGGATACATTGCGCGCTTTGTCACCGCGCCAAAACCGGATGATGCGGCGAAGGTATCGTTTTGCTGCGGTGGCGATACGAGAGAAAGCTACAAACCTTTTACGGTGATGAACGCGGTTCGCGCCCAGCATCCGGATTTCTTTTTGCATCTGGGAGATACCATCTACGCCGACCGCGGCGGCAATGCGCGCCAGCTGACCGAGTTCTGGGCGAAATATCGCGCCAACCGCGACGATGCCGCGACCCAGCTTTGTTTCGGTGAGAGCAGTACTTATGTCATCTGGGACGATCATGAAGTTGTAGACAATTACCTCCCAGGAAACCCTTTGGCGCCCATAGGAAGAAAAGCTTTCTTGGACTATTGGCCGATACGGCGAGATCCCAACGAACCCGAACGGATCTATCGCTCGTTTCGGTGGGGCAAAGCGCTCGAGCTGTTTTTGTTAGACACCCGGCAGTATCGAGACCGAAAACAGGGAACGATGCTTGGAAAGACCCAAAAGGAGTGGTTGTTCGAGGCAATCTCGCGATCGGAGGCGATCTTTAAATTCATCGCGACCTCGGTGCCGATGGCGGGTGGCGGGAGCGACCGGTGGGATGGTTACCCCAGGGAGCGGGCGGAGATCCTTGGGTATATTCGAGGGAAAAAAATAACTGGGGTGATTTTCCTCAGCGCTGATCTGCACTGCGCGGCCATCACGCGAATCCCCAAGAGCAGCGGCTTGAGAGACATCACGGCGGGACCGCTAGCAGGACCTTTGAATCGGATTACGAATGGAACCGCGAGCCGATTTGAGTTTTTCTTGGCCGAAAACTTCAATTTTGCAAAAATCACCGTGGATCCAAAGGTGGAGCCAGTCCAAGCTTTGGTTGAATTCATCGATCAGGACAACCGAGTCTTTCACAGCACAAAGATCAAGCCGGCCTGACTGCGAGACTGGCGCAAATTTTCAGGGGCCGAAAATTCTCGGATTTGGAAATTCCTCCCGCCAAGGCGCAAAGGCGCCAAGTTCGGAGGGGAAAGATAAATATTCTTACGAATTCTTTTCACCATTTTTTCCGACCTTAGCGGCCTTGGCGTCTTTGCGGGAGATATTCCGAGTTTCGGTTGCGGCTCTGCCGCGCTAGGCCTCCGCGGTGAGTTCTCTTCTGGATCGGCGATTCAATCGAAACAACGAAGAGAAATTATCGGCTGCGGCTAGCGCGGTTTTGTAGCGCTTCGGGATTGACGACGCGGGTCAGTTTGCCGTCCATGTAATCGAGGATATTCGTCACGGCATTCTCCGCAAAGCCTTCGAAACCGGAGTCCGTCGGCCAGCCTAAGTGCGGCGTAAGAACCACGTTATCGAGTTGCAGCAACGGGTGATTCACCGCCAACGGCTCCTCGACAAAGACATCCAACGCCGCGCCCGCGATGGCGTTTTCTTGGAGGATTTTTACCAGCGCCCTTTCGTCTACGATGGCGCCGCGCGCGGTATTGATGAGATAGGCCGATTTCTTCATAAGTCGCAGCCGCGCTTCATTCAGTAAGTTCTTACTCTGATCGGAAAGTGCCAGATGCACGGAAACCACGTCGGCTTCTTTCAAGAGGTCATCCAGAAGCATGTAAGTCGCTTGGGATCGCCTGGCGCGCTCCGTAGTCAAGGTCGGACCCCAAGCGATGATTTTCATGCCGAAGGCCCGGCCGATCTGAGCCACCTCGGTGCCGATCTTCCCCAGCCCCAAAATTCCAAGAGTCTTGCCTCGAAGGACGTAACCTAGAACCAAAGGCCAATTGCCCCGCCGCAAGGCCTGGTCGCTCTGGGGGATGCGGCGCATCACCGCGAGCATAAGACCGAAAGCCAGCTCCGCAGTGCTGTTGCTTCCCGGAGCCATGGCGACGACGATTCCTGCTTTGGTGGCGGCTTCTATATCTACGTGGTAGGCATGATTTCCCGTCTGAGAGATGATTTCGAGGTCGGTGAGCGCTTGGAGTAAGGCAGCGGGGAACCTGGTGCGCTCGCGAATGGGAATGATGGCTTTGACGCCTTTGAGGGCATGGATCAGCGCCTCTTCCGTGGGAAGTTTTTCGGTCAAAATTTGAACGTCTAACTTTTTCCGGAGCCTCTGAATGGCTTCCGTGCCCTCGAATGCGCGCTGGTAGTCGTCGAGAACCGTGACTTTCACGACTACAGAACGGCGATGCCGGCGATCTCGATCAAGTAATCGGGATTGGCCAGGCCGCTGACGATCACAAGCGTGCTGGTGGGCGGGTCTTGCTTATAGATATCGCGGCGCACTTCGTTGTAACCTTCGCGGTACTTTCTGTCGGTGATGTAAGTCGTCGTCATCACCACGTTATCAAACGAACCGCCGGCGGCTTCCAGAACCGCCTTGATGTTTTCGAATACCTGACGCGTCTGAGCTTTGATATCTCCCTTGCCGACGACGTTGCCATCCTTATCCGAAGCGGTTTGTCCCGCGATAAAAAGCACCTTGCCGCCCTCGGTGAGAATACCTTGAGAATATCTCGGCCTCGGATCGTTCGACGACTTTGGCTGAATAGTTTTTCTTGACATGGCTCCCTCCTAATTTAAGAATGGAGTGTTGGAGTAATGCTTTTGCCAGCGTTCCAACGCTCCAATACTCCAATACTCCATCATTCCAGTAGATACAACATTCTATCAATTCAATATTCCAGTATTCCTCTATTCCAATATTCCGTTTCTTTCTTCCTATTTGCTCGGATAGCGTTTCGCCATGTCGTCGAAGAAGCCTTCCTTCTCGAGCTCTTGAAGGAAACTCAGGTCAACGAACTGCTCCGGTTTCGCGGTCTTCGCCTGGGGCATCTTCTCTGCCAACATGTCTAACATGAACTGAATGCCCTTGAGAGTAGGATAGGGCTTCTTCGGGATCATCTTGATATAACCCTGGTACGAATCTTCGAGCACCGCCGGATCGTTGGTCCGCATGTACTTCGAGAAGACTTTTTGGGCCTCCTTCTTATTGGCGTAAATGAAGTAGATGGCTTCAACGAATCCTTTCAGTCCGGATTTGACGGTGTCCCGATTGCTCTGAACGTAGGCGCGCGACGTGGCAAAACCGTTTCCCTGAACCTCAACTCCCAAATCCGCAATCTGGAGGAGTTCAACAAAGCCGGCCCTTCTTGCCGGAGTCGCAGTCGAGGAGGTGAAAAATGTCGCGTCGATTTTCCCGGCAGTCAATGCGGCGAACCGCTCCGCATCGGGACCCCCAGGAATGAGGGCCACATCTTTAATGGGCTCGAGTTTTAGATGCTTGAGAAGGATAAGCGCTGCATAGTGCGTTGCGGCGCCAAAGCCGCTGATGCCGAAATTTTTCCCTTTGAGCTGTTCAAGAGTCGTAATTCCCGGCCGGGCGAACACGATCTGATCATATTGGTTCTCCACCGCGGCAATGAGCACGAGGTTGTAGCCCGTGAGGTTCGCCTGCACTACCGTGCCGATGTTGACGATCGGCGGATCGCCGCCCGCCAGTGCCTGGGTTGCAATCTGCCCGCCCCGCAAGAATATGGGCTCCACCTCGAGGCCGTACTTATTGAAGAGTCCCATCTCTTTGGCCACCCAAACATTGCTTTGCCGGAAACTGAGCGACGGATAGCCGATTCTGATTTTTTTAAGCGTTTGGGCGCCGGCCGGTCCCGTGGTAAAGGCGCCGATAAGCGCGCTGACGATACTAAGCGTGGCGACTAATTTCATGGTGTATGCCTTCCAGTAAATGACTTTTAGATTTAGCGAACCGGTCTCCAGTGGATTATGTAGCTGCGGCCGGATCAGCGCGCAATAAACTATTTGTAAAGTTCCGGATCTGTACCCTTATCGGCGCGGGTGTGAA
>JAHKKJ010000045.1 GCA_020027655.1 Deltaproteobacteria bacterium
CGTCGATGGCGCTTAGAATCTATCGTGTGTTCGGTTCCAAGACGATAGACCACATCAGAGAAAACCCCTACGTTTTAGCGCAGGAAGTGCACGGCATTGGTTTTCTACTGGCGGATCGCATAGCGAACAGCATCGGCATCAGCGGCGATTTCCCCCTCAGAGTTTACGCCGGCGTTCTCCATGTGCTTAGGGAGTTTGCCGAGCAGGGTCATTGCTTTGTGCCTTTGGTTACCTTGAAGCGTAACGCGGCGGCGATTCTAGGTGTAGAAGAAGATCCTGTGGAAGCCGCAGTCGAAAAGCTGGCGGCGGCAGGCAAGTTGGTTCTCCAAGAAGCCGGCGATGGCGAAGTGAGACAGGTCTTTCTCGAAGAGCTCTATCACGCTGAACGGCGGGTAGCCGCTGCCTTGCGCAACCTGCTCTCGACGCCTTCTTCTCTGCAAGGAGAGAAAATCTCCGGTCCATGGAATAATTCAGGCGGGATGTCACGCGGCGTTATTGACCTGGCGAGCCCGGAGTTGTTCGGACCTTCCACGGTCACCTTAGATGAAGATCAAGTTCATGCGACGCAGCAGGCCTTGCGTGAAAAGGTCTTGGTTATTACCGGCGGCCCTGGAACGGGCAAGACGACTCTACTGACGGCGCTCCTGACTATTCTCCGACGGGCCAAAGTATCCTTCGTCTTGGCGGCGCCCACGGGGCGCGCGGCAAAGCGGATGACCGAGAGCGCTGGCGAAGAAGCGATGACGATCCACCGGCTACTGGAATACAATCCTCGTGAAGGCGGCTTTCAGAGAAGCCAAGACAATCCGCTGCAAGTCGATTTCGTGATCGTGGACGAAGCGTCCATGGTAGATCTGGTGCTTATGGATCACTTGTTGCGGGCGGTGAACCCACACAGTCATTTGGTACTGGTCGGGGACGTGGATCAACTCCCATCGGTGGGTCCGGGTAGTGTGCTCCGGGATCTGATCGATTCCGGGATTATTCCCACAGTGGTACTGCGTCGTATTTTTAGGCAGGACCGCCAAAGCTTGATCGTGGTCAACGCCCATCGAATTCTTCAGGGCCATACCTTGGTTCTGGGGGAACAGAACGAAAAACGGGATTTTGTTTTCATGGCACGAGAATCAGAGGAAGAAATTCTTCTAGCGGTCAAGGAGCTTTTGCGAAAGCACATACCGCATTCGTTGCAACTGGACTCGCAGGAAGTCTCGCAAGCCATTCAAGTCCTGACACCGATGCACCGCGGCCTGCTGGGTACGATCAACCTCAACCGTGAGATGCAAAGCCTGCTCAACCCCGTCGGCGAAACTTTGGAACGAGGCGGATCGCCCTTGCGTCTGGGCGACAAAGTGATGCAGCTGCGCAACAACTACGACAAAGGTGTCTTCAATGGCGACTTGGGGCGCATCGCCAGCATCGACCGGGAAGAGGGTAGCATTAAAGTCGACTTTTACGACAAAATGGTAGAGTACGAATCCGACGAATTAGACGAGATCAACCTCGCCTATGCGACGTCGGTCCACAAGAGCCAGGGAAGCGAGTACCCGATTGTCGTTATTCCGCTCCACACCTCGCACTACCTGCTGCTTCACCGCAGCATTCTCTACACGGCGGTGACCCGAGGGAAGAAATTGGTTGTTCTGGTGGGCAGCAGAAAGGCGCTAGCGATGGCGATCCGTAATGTCCGCCTGGAGAGGAGAAATACCGGCTTGAAAGAGAAGTTGATGGAGATCTCGAAAACGGCGAGCCGATTATTCTAATTCTATTGGAATAGCCGGCCCAGTGCCTTATTCGTATGCGTAATCCCGAGTTTCTTTAAGCAAGCCCAGAGGGTGGCCTGATTGCTGCTGATGACCGGCTTGCCGAGATCCTGTTCCAAGTCGTTGATTGCTTCGATCATGCGCGTGTTCGTACAGCTGAGGAAATAGCCATCGGCGTCGGGTCGAGTATTCTCCTTAACAACCTGGATCCATTGTTCCGGCGTGACGGCGCTGTAGCCGTCGCTTTCAAGCCCGAGTCCCAACTCGTGGAGCACCGTAAATCCGGTTTCGGCGAGGTACTGGACCTCGTGCTCGTTGGTTTGTTTCACATAGGGACTGATGAGCACGAGTTTCTTGATGCCGAAGTGCGTAAATGCTTCCCGGATAGCCTGGGCCGTCGTGATCGTCGGGCAGCCACTGGCGCTTTGAATCGTTTCCACCAAAGCGGCTTCGTGGCCGAGCCCATTTTCCATAGAATTGGCGGTACAGTGAAAAACAATCAAATCAGGCTTGGTGTCGGATAATGCCTCCGCCGCTTCGGTGAGGGATTTTTTCAGCTCGCTCGGCGGCTTGCGCCACTGGCCGGTCATGCGTAGCCTGGTAATGTAAATGCCCGTGCCCGGCGGCGCGTATTGATTGAATTGCGGCTCGGTCAGCCGATTGCCGGAAGGAATGATCAAACCGATGCGTGCTTGGGTGTTCATAGTCCCGGTGCTCCGAGGTTGTAAAACCGGCGGGCATTGCGGTGCAGGAAGGCGGCTTTGTCCGCAGCGGTCAAGTCTTCATTCTCCAACATTTCGTTGATTTCGTGTTTACAGAACTCGTTGTTGACTTCGTGCGGGAAATCGCTGGAATAAACAAAGGGCTTATTGCCGACTCTCTTGACGGCATGGGCGATGTCGGATTCGTCGCCTTCGCACCCGACGAAGATGCGCCCTTCGTCGATATGACGGGCGATGTAGTCGCTGACTTTCTCTTTAGGACGAAGTTCCAGGAAACGCTTGCGCGGATCGTGCTGAATGTGGGTTTCCCAGGAGCGATCGAAGCGTTCCAGGCAGACGAGCAACCAAGCCACGCCGCCTTCCATGAAGCCGAACTTGACGTTGGGGAACTTATCGAAAACTCCGTTAAAAACCACGCCGCCAAAAGAAATCATCTGGCCGAAGGGATGGCCGAGGGCATGAACCGGAGCATAAGGAGTGATGTCATCAAGCCCCAAATTCTCGTGGGCGCCGCCATGGATGCCGATAGCGCACCCCAATTCGTTTGCTGCTTGATAAATCGGCCAGTAGCGCTTATCACCCAATTGGGCCTGAATGCCCGTTGAAGGCAACATGGCGCCGCACATGCCCAGTTCCTTTACTGCTCTTTTTAGTTCTTCCACCGCAGCTTCCGGTTCCTGCAGGGGAACCAAAGCCATGCCTTTGAAACGCGGGCTTCGTTTCATGTAAGTGTCGTGCAGCCAATCGTTGTAGGCCCGGGCAACGTCGATGGCCCAATCGCGGCTCACGATCTTGCCGAAAGCGAGGCCGAGAGTAGTGTAAAGAACCGAGGTCTCGATCCCTACATCTTCTAAAAAGTCTATCCAGCCGTCGGGGCCGACCTTATTGAAAGCCCCCGGCGGAAAGTCATGGAGATTCGACGAGTGGAGATGATCGAGCGGTGGGAATGGATTGAAAAAAGGATGGGTATCGTATTTTTCCCGGTATACCGCGGGCATGAACTGAACAATCGCTTTGGTATCTTCAATCACATGTCCGTCACCATCGATGATTGTGTGGCCATTGAATGGCATAGGGCAATCCTCCTACTATTCGCTAGTTCATATGTCACCAAGCCGCGTCGGCTTGTCAAGACCCGGGCTGCTGCACTCTCAAGTTCCGGCTCTAACGCGAAACTTGGAACTCAAAACTGGATTCGTCACGACCCATTACTACCGAACCATTTCGTGTAGAGTCGATCATAAGTGCCATTCTCCTTGATTTTGAGCAGCGCTTCGTTAACCGGCTTGCGGTAGGGACTGTCGGGAGGAAAAACGATGCCGTAGTTTTCCTTGCGAAAAATGGCGCCGACGACGTGGACTTTCCCCTTACCGTCGCGCGAAGCGTAGTAGAGGAGTACCGGCGCGTCATAAACCACCGCGTCTGCTTTGCCCTCATCCAGTGCGCGATAGGCCTCTTCGATGTTGGCATACTCCATGACTTCAATATGCTGGCGCTGAAGATAGTCGGCGGAGGTGCTGCCCTTCACGCTGGCTACGCGCTTGCCGGGAAGATCCGCTGCCCCGTTAATGTCGCCGCGCAGCTGCTGCACGGTAAGAGACGACGTCACCGCCGCCGTGAAGTAAGCGATAAAAACAACGCTGGCGAACATCCAAATCACCGCCGTGATCCTCGCCAGAGCGGTGCGGGGCATCTGGTCAGCTTGAGTGGCCAGGGTCGAAGCAGCCCACCAGCAGGCCTCGAGGATTCCGGGAAAATACGACCGATGAGTCAACAGGCCGGTCGCATTCCGTCTTTCAAAGAACCAGACGAGATGAGCCGGAATGAGGATGATCAGCAGCACGACCCCGATGATCGGCAACACCGAGGATGAAAATATCCCCGCAACAATAGCTGCAACCAGCCCGCTCCTCGATCCCTGCGCCGGGGTCAAGATTTGCAATCCGGCGTCAAACATCGGTTGCGAAAAATCGAAATCAATTTCTCTCTCCGCCGTAATTGAAACGGCAGCGATCCCGAGGTGCGCATCCTTCGACTTCACGGCTTGAAGCAGATCTTTCACCGAGGCTTTAACGACAAAGTCAGAATTCACATTGAGCTGTCTGGAAAGCTCATGCCAGAGTTCGACGCTGAATCCGGTCAGAGCGCCGGCGTCCTCGTAAACAAACGGTTTGACCAGCCGGGTGGCGATCCGCAGCTTTTCTTGCTTCGCCTGCGCGAAGACGGAATTGGCGGCGAGCAAGATCAAAAGCACCGTTGCGAATCGTTTCATGATTGTGACCCCTATTTGGATAAGGTTATTCGCTGGAAAAAGCAGCAGCGAGCTTGCTCGGAGGGTTACCAACGACTAGTTTTCTCGTCAAGTTTGGCTACTGAACTGTCGCAGTTAGCACGAGGTTGGTTTCGCTCGAGCTGACGCGATCGCGGTAGCCGAGGATCTGGCGCGTTATTTCGTGCATCTGGGTTGTCGAGCCGCCGAGGGAAACCGGTTGCCCGCTCGGTACGATGAGTTCCGTCGTCGCTTCGGTGAAATCGATGGCGCCGGATCTCTCAGCGGAAAAGTAACTGATCCTCGGAGTCAGGCGGACTCTAATCTGGTTGTCGGGGAGCAGGCTGGCGGTGACCCGCAGCGATGTACCGACATCGGTGAACACGATTTGGCTCTGGATATAACCGCTGCCGGCGGCGTAGTTGTAGTAATACGCAACCTGATTGTAAGGCACTTGGGTTGCCACCGACAAAATCGACTCGCCACCGTCCTGCACCAGGGTAAAGATGCCAGTAGAGCGCTGCACGGTCGTCTGTCTGTCACCGGCGGTAACACGGCCGGAAGGCTGAACGCTGCCTCTGCGGATGATCACACTCCCTGATCCTTGCACTGCCTCCTGGCTGTGAGTGCCGGACTGCTGGGACTCGACCAGCACTTTTATTTGCCGGCGGCTTTGCGCGTTACCGATGGGCGGCATGCCTAGCATCAGGCACATCAGAGCGGCCGTGAACCGGACACCAAGAGACGATTTCATTTCTGGCATAGGCTCCCCGTTCAAACTCAGCGACCACCAGGCAGAAAAGAGAAGTCCACCAGTTTCATCGGATCGAAATCCGCCGGGATGGGCCGCTCTTGGCGCAGGATATCCAGGTAACCGCGGGCGACCTTGGGATTTAGCCGCCCGTCTTTATTCAAAAGCCTGATCAACGTTGCGTAGGTATTTTCCGCTTCATTCTGGTTCACCTTGAATTTCTCGACGATCATCTTGGTGCTCTCGGCGCGATTGGCGCGCAACCAGGCAAGGGAGTCGAATACCGCAGCGACCGTGCGGCGCACCGACTCCCGGTTGTTTTTAATTTCAGCCTGCGATGTCACCAAGCCGACGTAGGGAATGTCCGCCAAATCGCCCAGTTGCATGAATTTTTTGTAGCCCAGGGAGACCGCCTTATCGTCGAAAGGCGGCGTCAAAACCGTGCCGACGACGCGGTTGGTGGTGAGCGCGAGGAAACTGTCCGAGGTGCCGCCGGTGCTGATAGTGCCGACGTCTTTCTCGCTGATTTCAAATTTTTTCAAGAACGCTTGGAAGAAATAGTACGGCGAAGTGCGAATGCCCGAGAGCGCGATGGTTTTGCCGATTAAATCTTGCGGCTTGTTGATCTCCTTCTGCGTGACTAAAACCCATGGCGAAGTGTCGCAAAAGCTGATGAGAATGACCAACGGCAAGCCGGCCACCGCTGCGGAGATGCCGTTGGAAACCGATGTCAGATAATTAATGTTGCCGTTGATCACGGCCTGGGCCTGGATCGGCGTCCGCATCTGGATGTACTCGGATTCCAGTCCGTACTTTTTCAAGAAGCCTTTTTCCTGGGCGACGTAGTAGGGCATGTAAGAGAAGGCCAGGGAGGGAAAGCCGATACGAATTTTCTGCAGGCTCTCGGCTGCGGAGGTAATGGCGGGAATCGATAGAAAGAGATTCAGAGCGAGAGCAGTGATTAGAAATGAGGGCGATCTCGATGTTTGTTGTGCTCGCGACGCAAAAGTTTTTTCACCCTCACCCTTCCCTCTCCCGTCGAGGGAGAGGGTAAAATAGCTGGCAGGGCGAGAAGAAGGAAGCAGACCCAGATAAATTGTTCGCCATTTGTTCTTCTGAGCACCACCACACTTCATGATCACGCTCCCTAACCGTTTGCAGCTTGAGCTTGGCCGTTGCTCCAACTCTGGCGCGCAATTCTGAGGGCGTTAGGACGCGGCAGATTCTTTAACTGAAAAAACTCAATGGCGTTGCGGTTCAACAGCTTCTCCTTTTGCGCAAAGGAGAGATCCTTCCCATCGATGATGTCTTTAACGGAGTAGGGGAAGTGGCAATCCCAGTGGCAGTAGTCCGAAGCATAGAGGACCGTATCCTCACCGTTGGCCGCGAAGACGCGATCGAGGCCGGTCTCTTCGGATTCGCAGGTCAGGACCACCTGTTCGCTCTTGATGATCTCACTCGGCCGCCGCTTCAATTCCGGCATCTGCGGGGCGAGCTTCTCGATGTGCTCATCGAAGCGTTCCGACCAGAAAGGGAGCCAGCCGGCGCCCCCTTCCATGAAGCCGACCCTCAGTTGCGGATAGCGATCGAATACCCCTTCGCCGATCATGTGCATCATGGCGATCATCAGTTCAAAGGGAAAGGCCGTCATATGAACGTAAACATACTTAAAGAAGCGTTCGCTGCCCGCGCCCATGACGCCGGAGACCCCGGGAACACCGTCGTGGCCGGTTTGAGGATGAACGCTTAGTGTCATGCCGAGAGATTGCGCGCAATCGTAGATCGGGTTGAACATAGCGTCGCCCATGTTGCGGCCATAGACGTTGGTTGGAAGCATCGCCGTCACCGCGCCGGCCTTGGCGAGATATTCGAGTTCTTTGACGGCTGCTTGGGGCTCTTGGCAGGGAATCAAGCCAACGGCGAGGAGGCGTTTGGGATCGGCGGAACAGTACTCCAGCAGCCATTCATTCACCGCGCGGCACAGCACGGTGGCCAGTTCGCCGCTCATCAAGCCGTTGACCGTGAGAGCAATCTGAGTGCCGAAGAGAATTGCCACGTCGATGCCTTCTTGATCCATATCCGTGAGCCGTGCCACAGGGTCTACCATGCCGGGGCGATAGCCCCGCGCCTTTTCAGTCATGGGTCCGCTTACACCCGGCCCCGGCCCTTGGGAGGCCGACCAAAGGCGTCCTTCCAGCAGGATGCGCGAATTACCCTCGTTGTCCTTCAAACGCACCGGCGCTTGCGAGCGCCACTTTTCGGGCATCCGGCTTGTCAGATCGACATTGCCTTCATACACGTGGCCGTCGGCATCGATGACGAGTACGCTATCGAAATTTTCCATCAGCGGGTCCTCCTATGCAGTCTTTGCATTTCGGTCGGAGTATAGGCTATCGCCAAAGCTAGTTTCAACCGGAGTTTCGATAAAATTGTCTGCGGCGCGAAGAGGGGGGAGACGGAGCCCTTTTTCCCGACGGCTTATGGATAAGTTCACGTAATTGACGTTCTATAAGACCACTATGCACCGCTGTTGCCGTTGACCCTCTTACGCTGATCCTATATTCAAGCTAGAGAGATGCAGGTTGCTCTAAAAGATTGTCTCGATGGAAGAATGCTAATGCGGGCTGAGGCATTGGCGCTGGCGGCTGCTGAAGGCGATGAGTATGAATCCTTGTTGGCGGCTGCATCCGTATTGCGAGACCGTTCCAAGGGAAAAGTCGTCACCTTTTCGCCGAAGATTTTTGTCCCGCTCACGAACCTTTGCCGCGACTTTTGCGGCTACTGTACTTTCCGCAAGGCGCCGGATGAGCCCGGCGCGAAAACCATGACCATCGACGAAGTGCTTCGAGTGGTAGGTCAGGGAAAGGCTCTGGGTTGCACGGAGGTGCTTTTCAGCCTCGGCGATAAGCCGGAGGCGATCTATCCGGAGATGAAAGATTTCCTGGCAAGAGAGGGGTACCAGCGCACCTTGAGTTATCTTTACGAAGCTTGCCGGGCCGTGTTGGAAGAAACCGAGCTTTTGCCTCATTCCAACCCCGGTGTGATGGGCAAGGCTGATCTCCAGCGCCTGAAAGAGGTCAACGTCAGCATGGGGTTGATGCTGGAAAACATCAGCGACCGGCTCATGTTGGCGGGCGGGCCGCACTTCAATGCACCGGACAAAAAGCCCGCGGTTCGACTTCGTACCATGGAAGAAGCCGGCAAGCTCCGTATTCCCTTTACGACAGGGATTCTCATCGGCATCGGTGAAACATGGGAGGAAAGAATCGACTCTTTGTTTGCGATTCGCGAACTGCACCAACGCTATGGTCACATCCAGGAAGTCATCGTGCAGAACTTTCGCGCCAAGCCGGACATTCCCATGCGTGATCATCCTAATGCCAGTTACGATGACATGCTAAAAACCATTGCGCTGGCGCGGCTAATCTTCGGCGGAAATATGAATATTCAGGCGCCGCCGAACCTGACGCCTGAGAAATATGAACTTTATCTTAATGCGGGAATCAACGACTGGGGCGGGGTTTCTCCACTGACGCCCGATTTCATCAACCCAGAGGCGCCGTGGCCGGCATTGCAAACGTTAAAGCAAAAAAGCGCCGAAGCGGGTTTCGATCTCAAGGCGCGTTTGCCGATTTATCCTGAGTTCATCGCGCAAGCTGAAAAATTTCTTCATCCATCGCTGTTCTCCTACGTGGAGCGGTTAGGTGACGCTGGCGGTTTAGTTAAGGGCGGCGGACCGCTAGGTAGCATGCCATCGATCCACTGTTCCGATTCTTCGGCGATATAAGAATCATCTCCATGATAGTCATTCTCACCGGCGGCACGGGCGGTGCCAAGCTCATTGAAGGCCTCAGCCACGAAATTGATCCCGCTCAGTTAACCATCATTTGTAATACTGCGGACGATTTCGTCCTGTACGGCCTCAATATTTCCCCCGACCTCGATACGATTATGTACACGCTCGCGGGTTTGAGTGACCCCGCACAAGGATGGGGAATCCAAGGAGACACTTTCACGGTCTTGCAGCAGTTGGAAAAACTTGGGGGCGAAACCTGGTTCAGGCTCGGCGATAAAGATATCGCCACACACATCACGCGGACGCGCCTGTTGCGCGCCGGTCTCAAACTCTCCGATGTTACGGATAGAATTTGTGACAATCTCGGCATCAAGGCCAGGATTCTTCCCATGTCCGATGATCACATCGAGACCAGAGTTGAGACTTCAGAAGGCGTAATTTCCTTTCAGGAATATTTCGTCAAACAGCACTGGCAACCGGAGGTTAAGAGTGTTTTCTATGCCGGCGTCGAAAAGAGCCGCCCCGCGCCCGGCGTGGTCGAAGCGATTGGCAGCGCCGCAGGAATTATTCTCTGTCCGAGCAATCCCGTCACCAGTGTCGGCCCGATTTTGGCTGTTCCCGGGGTTAGAAATGCACTCATGCAAGTAACCGCTCCGGTCGTCGGGGTAAGCCCCATGATCGGCGAGTCAGCGATTAGCGGGCCCGCGCACAGGCTCATGGCGGCACAGGGTTTGGAGCCGTCGGCGCTTGGCGCGGCCAAAAATTATGCGGATTTCCTCGATCAGTTTGTGATCGATAGTGAAGACGAAGCCTTGACGAGCAAACTCGAAACATTGGGAATTGGGGTCGTAGCGACCTCGATTCGCATGAAGTCCCTTGCCGATAAGCAGGGGCTGGCTCGCCAGGTCTTGGCCTTGGTCGATAAATAGTGCTAGAAAAATCTTTCCGACCAAACCATGAAAGTGTCTGCTCTCATCCCGGTAAAAGGTTTCAGCAATGCCAAGCAGCGGCTGAGTCGGTTACTGGATGGCGCCGGCCGGGAACTGTTCGCCGAAGTCATGTTCCGGGATGTCCTGAAACAAGTACTAAAGGCCCAAGGTCTCGCGGAAACCTTTGTGGTGACGGGGGACGACAAGGTGGCC
Source organism: Deltaproteobacteria bacterium (assembly GCA_020027655.1). Classification (GTDB taxonomy): domain Bacteria; phylum Desulfobacterota; class Binatia; order UBA9968; family UBA9968; genus DAIRFP01. The sequence goes on from JAHKKJ010000045.1 coordinate 10,444, forward strand.
GAGATCGCTGTGAGTCTCGGCGCCCAAGTGATTCGTGAAGAAGCGGAAAAGGGCGAGACAGACGCCGTTGATTTCGCGCGCCTTGAGCTGAAGCAGTTAGGGCGTGAGGCAGTTCTTGTTATCCCAGGGGATTTGCCCCTGGTTCGGAGCGCCGACATCGAAGAAGTCTTGGCGCAAATTCCTAATGGAGCTTCATTCCCGTTTGCTCTGCTGGTTCCGTCCCACGACCGCATGGGGACTAATGCATTGCTCTTGGCTCCCCCGGATATCATCAAACTTCGCTTTGGATACGACAGCTTTAGCTACCATATGAGCCAAGTCTCAGCTCAGGGACTGCCGATGCGATTCGTTGAAAATGAGCGCATTGCGCTGGATATCGATGAACCGAAGGATCTTCAACAGTTCCTTTCGTTTGGCTTTGAAGACGGTGAGTCGACGCGCGCCGCGCGCGCGATGTTGGCAGCTCGGGTCGCGGAGACATCCCGCAGCTGCGGAGGCTTATGAAGCGGCTGGAATTGATCGGTCTTGAGGGGATCGGGGAAGTTCGTGGAGGCGATTCCGTCGGCGCTTTGATCTGCGATGCTTGTTCGCGACAAAACTTCGGCCTGCTGGATGCTGATGTCCTGGTTGTTGCGCAGAAGATTGTTTCCAAAGCCGAGGGACGAACAATTTGCTTGGACGACGTTCAACCTTCCGCGCGTGCTATCGAATTGGCCGAACAGCTCGACAAAGAGCCAGCGCTGGTTGAAGTTATCTTACGCGAAAGCCGCGAAATCGTCAGAATGGGCGGGCGGGCGCTGATCGTAGAGACCCATCACGGATTTATCTGCGCCAACGCCGGAGTGGATCAGTCCAACGTGGGACTAAGGCAAGTAGCCCTGCTGCCCAAGGACCCAGATGGCTCTGCGCGAGCGATTCGGAACGAAATTCAACGGCGGACTGGGAAGGAACCGGCCGTCATTATCAGCGATAGTTTCGGCCGTCCGTGGCGAGTCGGCACCGTCGATGTCGCCGTGGGAGTGTCTGGATTGAAATCCATCAAGGACGAAAGAGGGATGAGTGACCGTTACGGCTACCAACTCAAGGCCGCCGTTGCCGCCGTTGCCGACGAAATTGCCGCCGCGGCGGAATTAGTTATGGGAAAGCGAGACGGCGTTCCCGTAGTTATTGTTCGGGGCTGTGAGATCGACAAGGAGAATGGATCGGTGAGGGAGCTTCTCCGCCCTGAGGCAGAAGATCTCTTTCGCCATTTCTAGAAGTCATATGGAGAATTCCTTTACCGTAGCGATTGTGGGCGGAACAGGGAACCTGGGCGGCGCATTGGCGCTCCGTCTCGGCGCGCCAGGTGTAAAGATTATCATCGGATCGCGCGACGCGGAGAAGGCCAAAAAAGCCGTTGAAACTCTCAAGCCAAGCTTGCGCGCGGGAGAAATAGAAGGAACAACGAATCAGGCGGCGGTCAAAGGCGCTGACTTTGTCGTCATCGCAGTGCCTTACGAAGGACACGCCCAGATGGTCACGGATCTCAGAGGGCAACTTACAGGGAAGATTGTTATCGATACCGTCGTTCCTCTCAACAAGGGGAAGCCCTTTGTGCCACCGGCGGGCTCAGCCTTGCAGGAAGCGCAGCAAATCTTAGCCGGAGAGGCCCCGGTTGTCGGTGCGCTCCATACTATTTCAGCCGTCGACTTGGGCGATGTAGACGCTCCGCTCGGGGATGCGCTGGTTTGCGGTGACAACGCGGAAGCAAAACAAAAAGTAATGGAAATCATTCAGCGTATCGGTGCGCGGGCTTTCGATGGAGGACCGGCCGGCAACGCTTACGTCATCGAAGGACTCACGGGTGTAATCATTTATCTCAACCGTAAGTACAAATCCAAACACAGCAGTATAAGAATTACCGGAATCGGCGACTAAGTAGCGGCAGGT
>JAHKKJ010000381.1 GCA_020027655.1 Deltaproteobacteria bacterium
GCGATCATGGTTGCATCTCTCAGCGTGGGTGGCCTGCTGCGAACCGATTCGCATTGGTTTTTGCCGGCGCTGCTGATCGTCCTCAGCGCAATCACCAACGGCATCTTCAATCCGGCGAATTCCACGGCCATGATCGGCATGATGCCCAGGGAGCATCGCGGGTTCGCTTCCTCGATGAATCACGTGACCTTTGGAGTGGGAAATGTGCTGGGCATTGCCCTCGGAGGCTTTGTGATGGCCATTGCATTCGAACATTTCACAGGATTAGCCGGAGACAGTCCGACAACCGATAACCCCACTGGATTCGTTGGCGCTATCAACATGACCTTCCTTGCGGCGACCGTTTTAAGTCTTGGGGCGGTGGCGGCATCGGTGGCGCGGGGCAACGGGCAGCAGTGAGCAGAGGGCTATTTCACTTTTGATCGCGATGGGGAACGATTTCGATGAGCACGGCTTCGGGGTCCGCGCCCCAGCGCCAGGGAAGCCCGACGCTGCCGAGACCGCGGGAAACAACAAGCAGCGACGAGCCAAACGCGAAATTGCCCTCGTCGAGACAAAAACGGCTCTGGCGAAGAATTGGCGGACCATGGGGTAGACGTATTTGCCCACCGTGAGTATGACCTGAAAGGGTGAGCGGAATTCGGCGGGACTCGGCCTCGTAAAAAAAATCTGGGTTGTGCGCCAGAAGAAGGTGCGGAGTCCCGTGTGGCGCTAACGTTTTTTCCCAATCCGGATTGCCCAGAATGCGGTCGTCAAGGCCGCCAAGGACGAAACTGCCCTTGCCATGCGTTAGAAGCACAGAGTCGTTCTTGAGTGTTGTGATCCCGATCGACGTCAGATCCCTCCGAATGTCCTCCGGATTGCCACCGAAATAGTCATGGTTACCGTAGCAATACCACGCGCCCAAAGGTGCTCGGGATAGGGGAGCTAAGATGTCCAGGTATTTGTTTACTTCGCTTGAATGGCCTGTGACAATATCACCACTGATGGCTACCAGGTCTGGTTTTAGCTCCATCAACGCGCCAATAATTTTCGCTAACGGTTCCGGTTTGAGGAAAATGCCGCAATGAATGTCGGAAACCAGCAGCACTTGCAGTGGATCCAGCGCTGCCGGCCAATCCTGCGGCGAGAGCGAAGTTTGAGCCAGGGTAAAGCGTTTTTCGAGCAGCCAACTGTACGGATTCCACACCGCGGAGAGATGCGGATACAGGAAACGCGATAGGACCATGTCCGTGTTGCGCTCCAGCAGCTTGAGAACTCCTTTGTTGGGATTGATCCATCGCCGTTCTTTGCCGGTCATCGCGCGAGGCGGCGCGAGTTTTCGTGTATTGAGAGCAGTTCTTGTGGTTCGCAGCGTTATTGCGGCCGGAATTACCTCACGCACCTTAGAGTCGCTCGTTTTTGAAATCGACATATCGAGCTATTGTGCCGCAATATGCGAAGCGAGACAACATTACGTTTCTTTTCGTTGACAACTCGGTCTGTGGGGCACTACAGTTGTCCCTGAGTCGGACATGCTCAGGGGAGATTGATTCGAGATGCAATTAAAGCTCGCAATCCATCGAATAACAGCGATTCGCTTCGGAGCTGCCACATCCATAGATGGAACGACAGATGGAACGACGTTGATCGTGAACGCCGAAGCGTTGCGCCGCTTGCTGCTGGAAGATCCGTCTCTCTCTCGTGTGGAGTTTGAAATCGTCCGGCCGGGTGAAAGCTGCCGGGCAGGACCGGTTTTCGACATCATCGAGCCGAGAGCGAAAGAACCGGATTCGAGCCCGGACTTTCCTGGCATTTTGGGGCCGCCGCAAACCGCGGGCATGGGCACAACGCATGTCCTGGAAGGCATGGCGGTAACCGTACTTAAAGAGACAGGTGCCGGTGACTCGCGCGGAGCCCCAGGATATGTCCTGGAGATGAGTGGCGGCCCGGCTGCAGGAACGAAGTATGCCTCACTGCATCATCTGGTCGTGATCCCCTGCACCAAGCCCGGGCTGCCGGGCCATGCGCAGCAAAAAGCCTATCGCTTGGCAGGGCTGAAAGCTGCGGTTAATTTGGCGCGAGCGGCAGCCAATGACACTCCGGTCTCGACCTACAGGTTCGAATCCGTCGGTCCCGCGGAAGGGGATCGGGATGGACTGCCACGGGTCGCCTACATCGGGCAAATTTTTTCGCGTCAGCGAAAGCCGGAGTTGGGTGAGCAGATATTATACGGCGCGGGTACAGATGGAATGCTGCCCGTCGTGCTTCATCCCGACGAATGGCTCGACGGAGCGCTGGTACCCTCCTATCATAACTCGCTGGGGGGCGTGGAGACCTATTTCTATCAGAATCATCCGGTGATCGGCGAGCTTTACCAGCGCCATCATGCGCGTGAGCTTAACTTCGTCGGCACGGTTGCGACGATTGCCGCGGCGGATAATTTTGACCGCGACCGCAACTGCCGATTCGCCGCCAATCTCGTCCGGTGGTCATTGAAAGCGGATGCCGCGGTGCTGACCAAGTTCGGTGGCGGCGTGCCCCATGCCGATCTGGCGGAAACGGCGCGGCTGCTGGAGGGCATGGGCATCAAAACCGCGGTTCAGGTGACTGATCTCGCTCGGGACCGAAGGTTGGAGTCGGCGTTGCTATTCAATTTTCCCGAGGTCAACGCCATCGTCTGCATCGGCGGCAACGGTACGGCATGGAAGGCACCTCGCCTCGATCGAGTGATAGCAGCAAACCCCGAGATGGCCGAGCGGCTACGTGGACCGTTTGAGCTTGAAGCGATGAGCGTCATCGGCGTATCCAATCAGCAGGGGGTATCGCGGTTGAGGGCGATAATCTACTAATGGCGGCAAACGTAGCGTCTTGCGTGAACGGGATGGGTGAATTGAACGATTTGAGCATAAGGCGCTGCTCGTTCAAGCGGTTCAAAACGTTGAAGCCGTTCAACTAACTCACAGAGGAGCGCACATGCGAGTTGTTCATTACCTCAATCAGTTTTTCGGTGGTCTGGGCGGAGAAGATAAAGCGGGTGCCCCGCTGGAAGTCCGTGAGGGCGCCGTGGGGCCGGGTCTGGTGCTGGAGCAATTGCTTGGCAGCGATGCGAAAGTGGTTATGACCCTCGTATGTGGCGATAACTATGCCGTGGAAAAGCAGGAAGCAATGATTGCTTTGGCTCTCGAAAAAATCCGCGAGGCCAGACCGGATCTATTCGTCGCCGGGCCCTGCTTTCAAGCCGGCCGCTATGGGATGGCGGCGGGGGCGCTTTGTTCCACTGTCCAGAAAACACTAGGGCTTCCCGTTGTCACGGGGATGAGCGAAGAGAATCCTGGGGTCGATCTATATCGGGAACCGCTTTACATCATCGACTCCGGCACGAATGCCGCCAGAATGCGCGACGTGCTGGCCAAGATGGCAAACTTGGCGGCGAAGTTGGTGAGCAAAGCGGAGATCGGACTGCCGGCTGATGAAGGCTACCTGACACGCGGATTGATACGGGATCAATTCGTTGAGCAAACGGCTGCGCAGCGGCTGGTGGATATGGTTTTGGCGAAGGTCAAAGGCGAGCCGTTTGAGTCGGAGATGGTGCCGACTGCATTTGCTCCCATTCCGATGCCGCCTGCGCTCAAGGATCTTTCGAAAGCCAAGGTGATGCTCATTACGGATGGTGGTTTGGTGCCGAAAGGAAACCCGGACAAGATCCAGGGCTCGGCGGCCACGCGGTGGGGTTCGTACAAGATCGAAGGCTGTGACGATCTCAAAGCCGAAGATTACGAAATCTCCCACGGCGGCTATGATCCGCAATTCGTTCGGCAGGACCCGGATCGCTTAGTGCCGCTCGACGCCATGCGCGAACTGGAGCGGGAAGGAGTTATCGGTAAACTCCACGATGAATTCATCTCAACTTCGGGGCTAGCCAATCCGCTGTCCAACACACGGCGCATGGGTCGCGAGATGGCTGAACGGATAAAGCAACTCGGAGTCGACGCCGTCATACTGACTTCGACGTGAGGAACGAGCACCCGCAGCGGCGCTGCGATCACAACTGAACTCGAAAAGGCCGGCATCCCGACGGTTCAAATCACAGCCGCTCTCCCCATTGCAAAGATGGTCGGTTCCAACCGCACCGTATTAGGCAACGGCATCGTCCATGTCGTCGGCGATGCCAATGTTTCGCCAGAACAAGAAAAAGAAGTGCGCCGCAAACTGGTGGAAAAAGCACTGGAGGCGCTGAAGTCGGGATAAGAATAATCCTTAAGGTCTCAAGCTTTCCGATTTCGCGATGTGCATGCAACTACCTTTCTCCGTTCATCGAAATCTCGTCCAGTATCGGCATCAAGTACCTTTTAAAAACCGCGAAGTTCTCGGCCATTGGGAAGTGGCCGAGGCCTTTCATTTCGACAAACTTTGAGCCCTTGATCTGTTCCGCCAGGATACGAGTTTGGTCAGGCGAATTGCCCCAGTCATATTCGCCGGTCATGAGATAGACCGCGATTCGCGAGGTGTCGATCCGTTGCGCTTCGCCGCTGGTCAAGTTGTGGTCGATGAAATTATAGTAGAGATCCCCCTTCGAGACCGGCGGAGCGCTTTGGCCGTAGGTCCAGGCGACTTCGCGCCGATATTTTTCGGGATTGCCAGGCGCAGTTTTGCCGTACATGGATTGCATTCTAAATTCGTTGCTGATCCTCGGGTGATCGTGGAAATCCAACGTCGGCGCCATGCGAGCGCGGCTTAGACCTGATTCAAGACCGATAACCGCTCTGAATTCGTCCGGCCGTTCGATG
>JAHKKJ010000382.1 GCA_020027655.1 Deltaproteobacteria bacterium
CTCACGGGCGCACTCATTCCGCTTTGGCGGGTATGACGGTGGGGCGCTCGCTCATTTATTTTGCGGACTTTAGTTCCACGACACTAGGTTACAGGAGATATTCCATGACTGATGTAACTCCTGCGAGAATATTTGAGGTCGCCACTGGTTTCATGGCGGCCAAGCATTTATTTGTTGCCAACGAGGTGGGGCTGTTTGAAAAACTCGCCAAAGGACCGGCTACGCTGGACGAACTAACTGAACGCATCGGTATTCCCCGCCGAACCACACGCATTGTAGTTGACGCAATGGTTGCCCTAGGTTTTGTGGAGCGGCAAGGAGACCGCTATCAGAACGGTCCCGTGGCAGACAGCTTTCTAAGCGGTCGCGCTCCCACCGACTTGCGCTTACTCCTGCGCTACTTTAATCGCCTCCTTTACCCTACGTGGATGAAGCTCGAAGAGGCGGTGCGCACCGGCCAGACCCCCTCGCAGCAGTTTCAGTTCACGGAAGAAGACCAACGACTTTTCTCCGAAGGAGTCGAAGCGTTCTCCGCCGGGCAAGCCCAGGCGTTGGCCGCAAATTATGACTTTAGCCGGCATCGCTCGGTGCTGGATCTCGGTGGCGGCACCGGTTCGTTTCTAATCGCGGTGCTGTCACAGCACAGCGGCTTGGACGGTACGCTGTTCGAGTTGCCTGGGGCCGCCGCGGTCGCTCGGCAGCGGCTGGTTGGTAGTCCTTTCGCCGGGCGGATTCGAGTCGAGGAGGGAGATTTCTTTAAGACATCGATTCCCGGCGGTCACGATGCGATCATCGTTGCCAACGTGATCCACGTGTTCTCATCAGAGCGCAATCTCGAATTGCTGCGGCGAATCCGTGAATTTGTCTCCGATGGTTCCCGTTTATTGCTGGTTGACTTGTGGACCGACCCGACGCACACCCAGCCGCTTTTTGCCGCGCTGATGGCCGGCGCGTTTTTGCTCCGTTCCGGCGAAGGGGATGTTTATAGCGAGGAAGAGGTTCGCGCTTGGCTTAAGACGACTGGATGGCGGCCATTGGAACGCAAGCCCTTAGCGGGGCCGGCGAGCCTCATCGTGGCCGAAAAGGGCTGATGAGTAACGCGGTTAGTCTAACGAACCGCTTCGCGCCTCAGTTTGAATCCGCCAACGGATTCGAGGGTTCCCTGCGAGCCGATGGTTGGTGTTGGAATAAAATTGCCGGCCGGTCTAAGATCAGCAAAGAGCGATGTCACGAATGTCAACCGCCTATACCCGGCGCCAATTCCTCCGACTCGCCACCGCGGCGCCGCTGGCTCTAGCGGACTTGCGTCAAGTTAAAGCGGCGTCTTCTCTGGGCTTCGCCCCTGCGGCGTTCGACGCGACTCATGATTCCGTCCTGATCTGGGTGCGCGGCGACGGAGCGGTGCGCGTGCGGGTGGATTTCGGCAGTGACGGGACATCGGCTCAACTCGCCGCCGGACCGTCTGCGGTTTTGGCCAAGGACGCCGACTACTCAGCAACCATACCGTTGACTCAACTCACTTCGGGAAAAACCTGGAGCTACCGCATTGTTGACGCCGAGTCGGGCAAGCCGTTGTCCGAGCCCGGGCGATTCAAGACTGCGCCGACCGACGCGGTTCCATTCACATTCGCCTTTAGCGCCGACATGGAGGAAAGTTACCAGCCTTTCCAGCTCTTCGACGTCATTGACAGCAAGCAGCCGGATTTCTTCTTACACCTCGGCGATACCGTATACGCCGACCATCCGCCAGAGGGATTCGCTCCGTCAGTGTCGCATTATCGGAACAAGCACGCCGCCAATCGCAAAGACCGACATCTGCAGAACTTCTTGGCTCGACACGTGACCTATGCCATTTGGGATGACCACGAAACCGAGGACAACTTCAACAGCCTCAATCCGCACATGGAAAAGGCCCTGCAGGTCTACAAGGAATACTGGCCATGCAAAGCGGCGGACCCGGCCGCTTTGTACCGGCAGTTCTCGTGGGCGGGGACCGATTTTTTTATACTCGATACGCGGCGCTTTCGCAGCCAGCAAACGATGACCGACGGCCCTGACAAGACCATGCTCGGGAGCGCACAGAAAAGCTGGTTTAAAGACGGCCTGAAAGCTTCGACCGCTCCGTTCAAGTTCATCATTACCTCCGTGCCCTTCCACGGCAGCGCCGTCGACACCTGGGGATCGTACCGCATCGAGCGTGATGAGATCGTGGGGTTCATACGCGGCGAGAAAATCCGCGGCACGATTTTTCTCACCGGCGACTACCACCTAGCGCGCGACTTAAGCAACGCAAAAACCGGCCTGCGCGAGTACATGGCGGGGCCGATTGCCTCGTTCACGAACTATCAATTCTCACCCGAATCCCGAGCCCTCAACGAAAAAACCGGCAACTTTCATTACGGCGACGGCTACAATTTCGGGCTGTGGCGGATCGACCCGGCCGCCGGCAGAGCCAAACTTGAGTTTGTCAATGCGAGTGGCGAAGCCCTGTTTCAGACCGAACTGACCGCCTAAAATCAGCGCAAGTAACAGAGCCGTAACGTGCGTTACCGAGCTTTCATTTCTTACAGCCATGCAGCTGATGGGAAGTTGGCGCCGGCGCTCCAGTCCGCGCTGCGGCGGTTTGCTCAACCTTGGTACCGGCCTCGTTCGGTCCGTGTTTTCCGCGACGACACCAATCTTTCCGTCAGTCCCGGACTCTGGACTTCGATCGAGAGCGCCTTAAGCGAGTCGGAATATTTTCTGTTGCTCGCCTCACCTCAGGCGTCTGGCTCCAAGTGGGTGCGACGAGAAGTTGACTATTGGCTCAAGCATCGCTCTCCTCAAAAGCTCTTGATCGTTCTGACCGAGGGCGAAATCGTGTGGGACAGCACGGCCGTCGACTTTGACTGGAACAAGACCGATGCCTTGCCGGAGAATCTCGCAAAAGCGTTCGCCGAGGAACCGCTGTATCTGGACTTCCGGTGGGCGAAGACGGCGGCAGAAGTCTCGCTCAACAACCCTCGTTTCCTGGATCAGATTGCTGCGCTGGCATCGCCCCTTCATGGACGTTCGAAGGAAGATCTCATTGGCGAAGATGTCCTCGAACACCGGCGGACGAAGCGATGGGCCTGGTCGGCCGGCGTCGTGCTTCTCATCTTGACCGTTCTTTCCAGCCTAGCGACTATTGTCGCGCTCCAACAAAAAAAGGACGCGGACCGGCAGAGGGCTCAAGCGCTGGGTCTGCAATTGGCCGCCCAAGCAGAAACGAAGCGCATTCGGCAGGCGAATCTTTTACAGGAGAGCGTGGCGGACGCCGTGAAGGCGATGCGTCACTCCCCTTCCGATCAAGCGTACCAGACGCTAAGGCGTGGATTGGAATTGCTCCCTGCCTCCGGTCGGGTTAACCACGATGATAACCTGACGGCAGTTGCCTTCAGCCCGGACGGACAATTCGTTGCGACTGCAAGTTTTGATCGCAGCGCATGGATCTGGAAATCCGCCGGTCAAGAAACGATCGCGCGTCTAAACCATGAAGGAGTGGTATGGGCGCTGGACTTTAGCAAAGACGGAAAATATCTGGCCACGGCAAGTTGGGACGGACTCGCTGCGATATGGGACGCTTCCAGCGGTAGGCGCCTGGCGCAGATGCCGCATCAAAAGCATGCAGTGACCGCAGTGGCCTTTAGTCCCGATGGCCGATTCCTGGCCACCGCTAGTGAAGACAAAGTTGCGCGTCTTTGGGAATGGGCCCTAGAGCGGGAAAAGAAACGCTTCGACCACAAGGATCATCTGACCGCCGTTGCCTTCAGCCCAAATGGAAAGTTTCTGGTTACGGCATCTGACGACAAAACGGCTCGCGTGTGGGAACCGGCCACAGGACAGCAAATCCGAACATTCGAGCACGGGACGGGTGTGACCGCCATCGCTTTTAGCCGGGATGGAAATACGCTCGCTACGGCGACTCGCGACGGAACGGCGCAAGCTTGGGACGTTGCGAGCGGTCGGAAGATTTCGCAGCCGATAACACATGGAGGAACCATCTGGTCTCTGGCTTTCAATCCCACTGGCAAATACCTGGCAACAGCCAGCCGGGACAAGACGGCGCGGGTGTGGAAACTGCCAAGCGGAAAGCAAGTGGCTCGCCTGGACCACGAAGATTTCGTCTGGAAAGTGACGTTTAGCCCCGATGGCCGGCATGTGGCGACGGCGAGTCGTGACCATACGGCACGGGTTTGGGAAGTCGCAAGCGGAGCGGAAATCATGCGGATGATCCACCAGGACAATGTGACGGGAGTCACCTTCAGCCCGGATGGAAAGTCCTTGGTCACCGCCAGCGACGACAATCACGCTCGAGTGTGGCAGGTGCGGTCCACTGAACCACTGCTAATCCACAAGGGCGATGTGATCGCGATTACGATCAGTCCGGACAACCAGAGTTTCGCCACCGCAGGTCGCGACGCTACTGTGCGGCTGTGGGACGGGATCAATTCGGTAGAAAAGTTGCTGGCCCATCGAGATATCATGTCCGGTGTCGCCTTCAGCCCCGACGGTAAGCAACTGGCCACGGCAAGCTGGGATGGAACAGTCAATTTATGGGACGTCGCGAGTCGTCAACGGCTCATGTGCCTCAACTGCGTTGATCAAGAGTCGCATGAACCAAAAATGCGTCTTAATGCTGTTGCCTTTAGTCCCGATGGAAGATGGTTGGCGGCGGGCGGGGACAAGACGACGCAACTATTTGAGCCTTCCAAAAGTTCGCCGGCTAGGCGACAGTTGAAAACGGAGGAAGATGTTCAGGCGCTTGCCTTCAGCCCTGATGGCAAGTACTTGGCGACGGCTGGTGAAAAAGGCGCACTCCTGTGGGAGATGTCCAGTGGAAAACAAGTCGGCCAGATGCCCCACGTTGGAACTGTGACCCATGTTGCCTTCAGTCCAAATGGCAACTATTTCGTGACGGCAAAGAACGACGGAACGGCCGAGCTGTGGGAGGTGCCGAGCGGACGCCGCGTTGGGTGTCTTGGCTGCAACGATCCGAACCCAACCGTTGGCTTCACTGCCGTTACCTTCAGCCCCGACGGTAAACATCTCGCGGTAGCCAGCGTGAATGGGGCCGCCAGGCTGTGGGCAGCCGATACCGGCAGACAAATTGCGCAGTTCAACCTACCCGAAGACCTATGGGCGCTGACGTTCAGCACGGATCGAAGATATTTGGTTGTGGCGAAGAAAGATCAGCGCGCGCAAGCGCTGCTCTTCTGGCCCGACGACGTCAACGGCGAGGCCTGCAAGCGTCTGACGATCCTAGCTTGTGATCCACCTGTCTCTTCCCAATCCCCTGGTTTTTTGCGTTCTCTCTTGTCCTTCTCCAGTAGCGCAGGTTCATCTTTACGCAAGTCTTTGACCAATCTTGCGACCTCCCTCTTTTCAACGAACCCCCCTGCCCCGCTAGACCCCAAACAGGATGCTGCTTCCGCCTCTCAGGTGAGCAAACTCGCTGCTTCCTACGCCGTGCAAGTCAATCTGAACGGTAAGCCAATTCCGTTTGTCGCATCGAAGGATGGAAGTGAATTGTCGCGGAGCAATGCAAAACGGCCGGAGCTTGTTTTGACGCCGGGAAAATATGCGCTTCAAGCCGGCAAGTATGAAATCAACCAACTTTTCAGTCCCTCCTGTGTGCCTTCAGGCAAACGCAATCGGCTTTTTGAGCAGTTTCTCGACAGATATGTCAACGCGGAGAATGGTAACTTCTATTTTCCGAAGGCCGCCGGCGATTTCGATCTGCGATACAATAGCCGCTCTCTATATGACGGACCTTTCGGCTTTGGTTGGACCTTTGAAACAAGGATAGAGCGGCGATCTGGCGGGAATCTTGTCGTTCACGAGGTGGATGACAATCATTCCGAGTACCGAGCCGGCCCCTCCGGCCTCTACGAGAGCACAACTCCATTTCCAAGTGTCATCGTGGAAGAAGCAAGCCGGCTGATCCGGTACATCAAGGATGATGGTTATCAGCAGAGATACGGGCGTCCTGTTCTGGTGGAGGTCTTCGATTCTCAAGGTCGATTGCGCAGTGTGCGGTTTGCTAATGGGGAAGCGCATGCGCGCCGCAACAATAAGGCCGAAAGGCTGTCTAGCATTGTGAACCAATGGACCGGCGAGACCATTTATGCCTTCGAAAGGGATGCCTCAGGTGGGCGCATCGCGGGACTCCGTGATTCCACGGGCAGGAACTTTAGATTTACCTACGACGATAACCGTCTAGTGGCTAAAACGGCTCCCAGTGGCGCTGTCGAGCATTACAGCTACGACGAAGCATTCAATCTCGTCGAATTCAGGGATCAAAATAGTTCGATCAAACTGGGCTATGATGCACTAAGGGATTATCTTGTGAAGGTCGATGGACCCGAAATGCGTTACCACTTCAGGTATGGAGCTGAGTCGCCGGAGCATCAATGGACCATTCGAACAGACAACAATGGAAACTTCGTTCGCTGGGACTATTATTATCGTAACGATACCAATGAGACGCTAAAGATGACTGCGAACTGCCTGGAGACAAAATGAGCTGACACGGTTGCCTAACGATCTCCGCCCATTCCTTGAAGCTAGGCCGTAATAGTAATTCAAGGAGGACATTTTCCCGAAGCCGGGGCCCTATTGACATGGATAAGGGTGCTTTGTTATGGGACTCCTTGGACTCAGACGGCCTTATAGACCACCAATGGATTATGGTTCTGGCTGCCTTGGTGAGCTCGATGGAGCCTATTTGACGAAGAAACATAGTCGCTTTTCAAAATCATCCAGAGGAAGGCTTATGGCTTTTCGACGTAACCACCTCAAAAAAGAGGAAAGTATCGTGGATTGGCAGCTTATTTTTGAGCTGAGCCCGGTAAACGGAGGAGTTTACACCGGCGATGAGCTTGTTCCGAGAGTTTTCAGGCCGAGAGCCAATTCGTGGTTTCAACATAGGCTTGCCCACGTCCGAGCCGAGCTCAAAAAGGAATTGCTGGAGGAGCCTCCTCCTTTTACGAAAGTGAGAGGGTCGAACTGATTAAACGACCCGAAATCTAACCGCTAAAGTTCATAGGGCGGCCGAGCCGCAACCAAAACTCGGAATATCTCGCGCAAAGGCGCAAAGCATGTCCTGAGCAACGTCGAAGGGGCCGCAAAGAAAATTAATC
>JAHKKJ010000046.1:0-7500 GCA_020027655.1 Deltaproteobacteria bacterium
TCGCCGGAATGGGAATTTCTCCCGCGGCAGAACTTCCCTGTGGCGGATTTCGCCTCCCGCTTGGACCGCGAAGAGACCGATATCCAGGCGGCGTTGCAAGCCGCGCTTGCGCAAATGGGCGAAGATCGTCAGGGCAAGATTCTTTTGCTCTCCGACGGCAATGAAAATCGTGGTGAAACCGCGCGTGTCATTCCCCTCCTGCGGTCGCAAGGTGCTCAGGTCTGGACGCTGCCCGTGAGTCTTTCCCGCGGCAGAAATGAAATCTATCTCAGCGATCTTAGCCTTCCCCGACAGGTGGACAGCGCAGAGGGCTTCGAAATCAAAGGCAAGATCGAAAGCCTTCGGGATGCGCCGGCGCGAGTCAAACTTCTGCGCGACGGCTTCTTGGCAAGGGAGCAAGAGCTTCAGTTGAAGGCCGGAGCCAACCCGGTGAATTTTCGGGAGAGCCTGAAGGAGCGTGGCAGCCATACTTACGAACTGTTGGTGGAGGCTCGGGACGATACGCTGGCGGAAAACAACTTGCTGCAGGGGGTTGTCGAGGTTCAGGGACCGCCCCGGGTTCTGCTGCTTTCCGCGCAAAAGGAAGGTCAGCGCTTTCTCTCGCGGGTGCTGCAAGTTCAGGGATATGCGGTGGTGGAATCTGCGCCGGAGGCAAACCCACTGACGCTCCCGGAGCTTTCGTCCTTTGACCTGGTGGTCCTGGATAACGTCCCCGCTTTTCAGCTTTCGTATGCAAAGATGGAAAACATCGAAAAGTATGTCCGGGATCTGGGCGGCGGCCTTCTCGTTATCGGCGGCTCCCAGAGTTATGGCGCCGGCGGCTATTACCGGACGCCGTTGGAACGTATCCTCCCCGTGGACATGCGACCGCCCGCGCGGCTCGACCTGCCGCATGTGGCGCTGCTATTCGTTCTCGACAAATCAGGCAGCATGGGCGCGGGGCCGGAAGGAAGCACGAAGCTGGACTTGGCCAAGGCGGCGGCCATCGCGGCGGCGGACGTGATGAATCCCACGGATCAAGTGGGGATTCTGAGCTTCGACGCGGCATGGGACTGGACATTGCCTTTTCGTCCGGTGGGCAAAGGCGAATGGATCTCTGAAGGGCTTGCATCGCTGCAATCCGACGGCGGCACAGATCTCTACAAAGCCATGATCGAGGCTTATCGTGGAATCGCTACGAAGCAAGCCGCCATCAAGCATGTTATCGTGCTCTCGGACGGGCTCACCGACAAGGCGGATTTTCACGGGCTGGTGCAGCGCATGGCGCGGGACGGCATTACGGTATCGACGGTTTCAGTGGGAAACGACGCCGATGTGCAACTCATGGCCGATATTGCCAAGGATGGGAAGGGGAGAGGCTACGTGGCTCTGGATCCGCGTACGATTCCGCAAATTTTTACCACCGAAACACTGCTCATCTCCCGGGATCTTTTGGTGGAAAAACTGGTTACGCCCAGCATCGTCGCATCGGTGGGGCCACTTAAAGGAATTGCTCAGGGTAACTTACCATCGCTGCGCGGCTACGTGCTCACGTACCCTAAGCCGCGCGCCGAACTGCTGATGAAAGCGGATACCGATCCACTGCTGGTTTCTTGGCGCTACGGGCTGGGGCGGGTCATGGCTTTTACTTCGGACCTGAGCGGCCGCTGGGGCAGAGAGTGGGTAGCCTGGCACGGCTTTCCTCAATGGGCCAGCCAGCTGGCGCGGGATACACTCCGCAAGCTTTTAGAAACAAGAAACCGTACGGACTTCCAGCCGGAAGGAGAATCCGTCAAGGTCGTGGCGGATTTTGTCTCGAAGGACGGCAACTTTCTCAATCACCTAAAGCTCAAGGGTAATATTACTGCGCCGAATCAAACCACTCAGGACCAAGCTTTTCAGCAAACCGCGCCGGGCCGCTACGAAGGAAAGTTCACTCCGTCACAGCGCGGCATTCACTTTCTAACGATGTATGCCGAAGGGAAAGCGGGCGAAGCGCCGTTGCCTGTGGCCACGGTTCCCTACGTCGCGCCTTATCCAAAGGAATACCGGGAACTGAAACCGAACATGGCACTTCTCAGCCGGCTGGCGGAAGAGACCGGCGGCGAAATGCTCGATCCCGACAAAATCGAAGAGGGTGTTAAGCGGCTTTACACGCCGACGCCGGGAAAAGGGCGACGCGGGCAGGAAACCTGGTGGCCGCTCGCGGGTCTAGGACTATTTTTGTTCCTCGCTGACTTGGTGCTGAGGAGTTGGCCGCGTAAGACCGCCGTACAGTGAACGGTTACTCCAGTTTTACCGTTCGAAGGAACCCGAGTCGTCATCAAATATGTCGCCGAACAAAATCCCAAGGCCGCGTCCATTAAGGTTGACGGTGTTGATGCCATGGTGAACTCGCTACCAGTTGGAATCGTACCGATAACTTGTGCCATCTGTCGCGCTCAATTCCACGAATTAGGTGGCGCATCGTGCAAGCAGTGTAGGAGAATTCTCTGCCGGAGACATTTCTTCAGAGGATTCTTCAAGGGACGAGGGGCGCTTTGTTCGGAATGTCTCAAGAAAAACTCTTCGGCGAATCAAAACCCTAAAGAGTCCTCTGATTGAATTCTTTTTTTCCCAACCGCCCGCAAAAATGATATTCTGTCACTTATATTTTCTTATCCAGCTTAATGATCTTCGCTTTATTAAATAGCTTTGTCCCTCGCTTTCGAGTATTTTTGCCAAGGGATGGCAACGTGTCCCATCACTAATCAGCCGCAAAGCCTGGAGGCTTGGCTCCTGTTCATGCCCTAGGCAGATGCTGACTATCGCTTAGGCAATGTGCACACTATAAGTAGATATATTCCGCACTCCTGGAGCATGAAAGAAGGGAAACCTACGATTTGTGGAGTGGCACGAGGTTTGCTTCAAAAGCAAGAGGAGCGGCGTAAAACCTTTTGCCCGTTTCCAGCGTCTAATTCAATAAATTGAGTATATCGCGTTGGGAACCAGTGAAGAGTGCCGATAATAATTTAAGCAGGCGACGTGGAATAAACAACAGCCAAACAGCTGTGACTAGTACGACGGAGGTACCATGAGACCAGGTGATCCGTTAAAAACCATCAAGCCGATTCGATCACAAAAAACCGGGAGCCTTTTGCCACGAGAAGGCACTTTCGTAAGCGCCGTCGAAAATCTCGGGCGAAAGCTGATTCTCGTTAATTTTGGCAATGCCGGATACGAATATCTTTTTCCGGAAGAGGTCCTCGCGGAATCCGGCAACGGATAGATCACCCAGCTCCGCTAATTCCAAGCTCCGCTTATACCACCCGTATCTGAATTCGCTTAGATCATCTAATTATAAGCGTAGCTATTGTTCATCGTTTCCCTCCACCTGCCGTTTGGCTTCCTCGCTACATATTTGATAAGAAAAAAGGGACAGACTGCGGAAGAGGTGCCTTATGAGCGAGCGAGAAATCAAGGGCTACCATGCCCATATCTATTACGATCTGGACACAAAAGATGCGGCGGCGCGGGTGCGTGAAGGGCTGGGGGCTGGATTTCGAGTGCAGCTTGGAAGCTGGCACGACGAGCCTGTTGGTCCTCATCTCAAGGCGATGTATCAAGCAGTGTTTTCCCCGGAGGAGTTTGGCAAGATCGTACCGTGGCTGATGATCCACCGTGAGGGTTTGTCGGTTCTCGTCCATCCGTCAACCGGGGACAGCCATGGAGATCATTTGGAACGCTCTCTCTGGCTCGGCGAGAAACTGAAGTTGAACGAGAGCGTTCTCCGGCGCGGTTAGTGTCTCATTTGAGGATGCTGTCCTAAAGCCAGTGGTCGGTCAGCGGGGAGACTTCAGGCCAACGCGATGAAGAAAGTCTATACCACCAAAGATCCTTTGATGATCGGCCATCTGAAGAATGTGCTGGCGACGTTTAATATCAAGTGCATCACGAGAAACTACGAGCTTTCCAGCGCAGCGGGTGAGCTGCCTCCCACCGAATGCTGGCCGGAGCTGTGGGTTGTGGATGATCATCGGCATGCTGAAGCTGAAGCGATTCTAAAGAAGACACTGGCGCCTCTAAAGTCGGTAAAGAAATCATGGCACTGCGCCGGCTGCGGCGAAGAAATCGAAGGACAGTTCTCAGAGTGTTGGAAATGCGGTCGAAGCCGCGGTTATGAAGTCGCGCCTCTCGACACTGTCGCACGCACTGTCTTTATCCGAAATCGATAGATCTTCTAGCTCCCGACTGAGTGGGACGAGTTAGTCTCTTCCTCGAAGTGTACCCACTGATTCCTCGGCTCTCGTTCCGCTCTTGGTTGTCATCTCAGCACGAAAATCATGCAATCAAACCTGCGACGGGTCCACGGCCGCATTTAAAAAATCTTTTAGAAGACAAGGGAGTGCAATATGAATCATCGACAGCTGGGAAATTCCGGTGTTCGTGTCTCGGTGATCGGACTGGGAGCCAACCGTTTCGGTTCGGAGAACGTCCCGCAGGCCGAGGTCAACCGGATTATCGACGCGGCGCTCGATCTAGGAATTAACTTTATCGATACCTCCGGCACTTTACTGCTGGAGCCAGTTGGCGTCTTACGGCGAAGGAGTCTGAAGAAGTGAGCGCCATTCTAAAGGGAAGTAGGCCGGATTCACGGTGAAAACACTTCTCCACCTCTCCGAGTGAGCGCATGGGATGAAGTTGGAGCAGAAGCAGATCACCTCGCGCCGCGTGAAACTAGCAAATCCATTGGCGATGGGGCGGGAGCTGGGCGCGGGCCGAGTTAGACTCTTGGCTATCATCACCGGCGGCCATTTTGCTATCCACTGGTTTCAGCAGCTCTTCCCCGTCGTTCTCCCCTCTCTTAAAACGATCTTAGGGTTAAGCGATGTCCAAGTGGGCGCGTTGAGCTCGGTGCGACAGCTGGTCAACGGAGCGATGGACTTGCCTTGCGGGATCTTGGCCGACTCACTTTCCCGCCACCGGGCGCCGCTCTTGGCTTCGGCACTTCTTTCCATGGGAGTGGGTTACTCTCTCATGGGAGTCCTTCCGGTCTTTGCTTGGGTCTTGATCGGGTGTGGTTTGATTGGGTTGGGAACAGCGCTTTGGCATCCGGCGGCCGCTGCTGCGCTCTCCAACAATTTTCCCGAGCGGCGTGCGACGGCGTTGTCGATCCACGGCATGGGAGCGACAATCAGCGACACCCTCACTCCGCTCGTCGCCGGGTTCCTTTTGGTGACCATTTCGTTGAACAGTTTTTTAGCCGTGCAACTGGCGCCGGCCTTGATAATCGCGCTCCTGATCCGGAGTGGTTTAGCGCGACAGCTCAGCAAAGTGGAAAAGCCAGCAGCGCTTTCCGAGCACCTGCGAGAAATGGTGGCGCTGGCAAAGAACTCGACGTTTGTTGGCATCACATTGGCCACGGGTTTCATGCAGATGGGGCGGATAGTGATTATCACATTTTTGCCCATTTACCTTCAGGAGCATCTTGGCTATTCGCCGTTCGCTCTCGGTGTTTACATTGCCCTTCTTCATGCGATGGGGATCATTTCTCAGCCGATCTTGGGTTATCTCTCGGACCGTTTGGGTCGCAAGGCAGTGCTGTTTCCTTCGTTCATCGCTTTAGGAATACTATTCGCCTTGCTTAGGGCGGTGGCGCCGGGCATCCCGCTGGCTTTCGTAGTAGCGGCTATCGGTCTTTTTTTCTATACCTTGCTCAATGTCACTTTCGCAGCAGCCATGGACGTTGCGGGTTCCAAGATCCAGGCTACGTCCTACGGGCTTTCTTCCCTCATGATGCAGCTCGCTACGTCTCCGACGCCGATTGTGGCGGGCTGGCTCATCGGCAAATACGGTATCGGCTCGGCGTTTCTTCTGGCCGGTGTTTTGACCCTTCTAGGCGGCTTGCTGCTCTTGCCCTTAAGACTATATCGCGGGACACGGGCTGAATCCCTAGATAGATAAGATGGGATCGAAGGGCAATTCCATTTGCTCGCCTGATTTTTTGTCCGGCAAACTCCGGGGGAGTTGGCGGATTTCCGACTCGAGCCAGCGAATATAGAGACGGTGGCTTTGCCGTTTTTCTATGGCGGCCACGCAAAGGGTACGGACTGGCGTGGCGTAATGCGGCCACTGATCTCGCACAATGCGTGGCAGTCTTAGGTAGGTCGGCGGGTCATCGCAGACCAAGGGGTGCCGCGCCAAGGTCCAGATGTCGCACTGCTTTTCTCCCGACGGAATCCTGGATCGCGCCACTGATCGCGGGGTCGACCGGTCACCGTGGGCCAACCCCTGGACGAGATGCGTCAATTCGTGGCCGATGGTTTGATAACTCACCTTGCGAACTCTGAGCCGAATGACAAGACGCGAAATAGCGCCGGCACGATAACTGATACTGGCGCTGCCCAGATGCTTGCGCGTCAATCCCACTGTGATCGTCTTGCCGTGCAATTCTGGAAAGTAGCGCAGCGAGCGCTCGATCATCTCAGACGCGCGCCGTGTGAGGCGCTTTTTCATGAGCGGTGTGAAGGCGAGCGGCACGATTTAGTTAATCCCTGCGCCGAGTTCGACTTGCAATCTTGAACAGCGAGTCGGGCGTGACATAATGATGTCTCGTCTTAGGGAACTTATGACAAAGGAAAACGCCGAGAACAAGGGCGCGGAGAAGGGGTCGTTTCGCTCCGGCTATATTGCCATCGTAGGGCGCCCCAACGTCGGAAAATCGACCTTGCTCAATCAATTGCTGGGCGAGAAGGTCGCCATCGTAACGCCCAAGCCGCAGACAACGCGCAACCGGATTACGGGGATTCGGACCAGCCCGAAATCGCAGATCGTCTTCATCGATACCCCCGGTATTCATCAAGCTCACTCCTTGATGAACCGGCGTATGGTGGAGGTCGCTTTGCAGACGCTTCACGAAGTGGATGGCGTGCTCTGGTTGCTCGACTCACGCGAGCGGATCGGAACCGAAGAGGAAAGGATCGCGAGCAATCTGGGCCGGCTCAAGACTCCGAGTTTGATTCTGCTCAACAAGATCGATCTCGTCGCCAAAGGCAAATTGCTGCCGCTGATACAACGTTGCGCGGAGCTTTTACCCGCTAAGGAGATCATTCCGATCAGTGCACTCAAGGGCGAGGGCGTGCCGCTGGTTCTGGAGATCGTAGAGAAGTGGCTGCCTGAGGGACCTCAGTACTTTCCAGAGGGAGAGTTCACCGATCAAACTGAACGTTTCGTGGCTTCGGAGATCATCCGGGAAAAGATTTTTCTTCTCACCCACGAAGAGATTCCTTACGGGGTCGCCGTGACGATTGATGAGTTCACCGAGAAGGAAGAAAAGAATCTGATTGTGATCAAGGCAACGATCATCACCGAGCGCGAATCGCACAAGCCGATCTTAATCGGCAAGCGAGGGTCGATGCTGAAAGAGGTCGGCCAGCGCGCCCGAGAAGAGATCGAAGCGCTGTTAGGCTGTAAGATCTTTCTGGAATTGTTCGTCAAAGTGGACCGGGGTTGGACGCAGGACCCTAATGCACTGACAGAGAT
>JAHKKJ010000383.1 GCA_020027655.1 Deltaproteobacteria bacterium
GGGCCATCATAGTGTCTCCTCCTTATTTTGTTTTGCCAACTTAGCTAAGCTATTTCTTCCCGCCCTTCAACGCGCTCTGCAGTTTTCCTTTCAACTCCGCGCTCATGCCGAGGAACTCGACAACGAGCTTATGAGTTTCTTCACCGGTAATGGGGTCAATCTCCAGTCGCCCTTTTTCAGCATCCGCCAATAACTCCTTATCGGCAAAAGCCCTGGCAAAGGCTGCTTCCAATGCCGCCGCGCGATCTGGCGGCGCTCCGGGAGGCAGGACGTAAACTTTGCCGAATTCATTGGGGGTGCTAGTACCAAACTTCAGAATCTGGCGTTCTTCGTTGTTTTTGGCAATCATGGGAATCGTTGGCACGTTGGGCGTGGGCAAATCCTTGATGGGTTTTTCTGATAGTTGAGCGAGAACCAACCACTCGCCACTTTTGAACTTATCGATGGAGGTTATTTTCAATGACTGCCACGTATTGACGAAACCTTCGACTTCACCGCCATCAATAGCCATCCGGACGTCCGCGGTTCCTTTGTAACCTGAAACAACCTTCAGGTTGCCGCCCAGCACGTCACGTATCAGAATCGCCCCGTGCTCCACCGTGGAGCCCGGTATCGCACCGAATGTAACTTGTTTGCCCTTCGGTCCGATAATTTCATCGAACTTGGTCACTCCTGGTTTTCGCGTGACAACCAGCACATAGGTTTCGCTCACCGGTACGGCAAGGTAGCGAAACTTGGCTAGATCGAATTGCACTCCGGGATTGGCAAAAAGCTGCTCCAAAATTATTGGACCGGAGATATTTGCGATAACGGTGGCGTCTTTCGGCGCTACGTTAAAAACGTGATTAGCCGCTATGATGCTGCCGACACCCGCCATGTTCTCGACGATCACCGCCGGATTACCGGGGATATACTTAGCAAGGTGGCGCGCGATCAGACGTGAATATTGGTCATAACCCCCGCCGGCGGAAAATCCGACGATGATCCGCACGGTCTTGCTCCGGTAGAAGTCAGCTACCGCCTTCTCGTCGAAACCGGGCTTCGCCGCCTGAGCGGCCAGACCCGCTGTTGCGTAACTGAACAACGCCAACGTCGATAAGAGAAAAACCCCTCGCAGTCGCATGATTCCTCCTAGCTCTCAAATCCTCTCCCACGAACCCTCAACCCACTCGCCTATTAGACGCGGCTCCGACTCACTGACTTCAGTCCTTGCGAAAACGCACAATCTAGAGATTCTCGAGTCTCTTCAGCGTTGCGGCGTAGTCAGCCACCGCCTTATCAATGGGGTAGTCCGGCTCGTAGCCTAACTGTTCCTTGGACCGAGAGAAGTCGCTGGCGAGCCTGGATTCTGGATAGGGCATTGGATTATCTCGCTTCACGAGTTCGATTCTAGATCCGGGAAAATGCCTTTTAATCGCGGCAAGGATTTCTTCGCCACCCACGAGCTGCCCATTGCCGATGTGGAAGAGTTGATCTTTGAACTTGTCCTTTAAAACCGCCAAAACCGTCCCTTTGGCGGCGTCTTTCCCGTAAAGCACTTCTGTGGGCCCATATGGCCAGTCAATTTTTGCTGCTTCTCCTTTCACAGCCGCCCGAATCATCTCTTGAATGGCTATCTCGCGGGTCGCTTTGAGCGCCGTCGGTGATGGTCCATAGAGACCGCCGACGTAACGCAAGCAGATGAATTCGAACCCATAGCGCTTGGCATAGGCACGTCCCATGAATTCACAGCTGGCTTTGGTAGCCGCGTAAACGGAGGGTGGATTCATTGGAATGCTCTCGTCGATTTGCTTGAGCCCCTCGCCGATGGAGCCAAGGTAAACCGTCCCGGAGCTGGGAAAAACGACCCGCGACACCTTTTCCAAGCGAGCCGCTTCGAAGACATTCACCGTGCCCATGAAATTCAGCCGAACACCGCTATAGGGCCGGCGCTGAACCTCTTCACCCAAAAATGCCGCCAGATGGATGATGCGATCGCAATCATTATCCCGAATGGCGGAGATTACAGCCGGGAGATCCAACATATCCCCGCGAATCATCGTGACCTTGCTGGGATCCACACCCACGGCGTTGAGCAGCCGCTCGTTGAGCGCCACATCGAAGATAACCGGGCGCTCGCCGCGCTCCAGTAACATCCCGGTCGCATAGGCGCCCACCAAACCCGTGCCGCCCGTTATTAAGATCCCCTTCGACATCCGAGTTCTCCTCCCGCGCTTTCGCTATAACAAATTAACCCGGCGAGTCAATCTCATAATCCCCCGGGGGGGGTGCAACATATGGGTCTTCAGGCTCTCCTGTGAAGGAGGACTCGGACATTGCACCGCCGAGGCGCGAAGCACGCGAAGTAGAGAGTTCTTGATTAAAAAATTCTCCGATCTCTGCGAACTCCGTGATGCTATCCGAAAGTTTGCGCGGCTGGCGCAAACTTTCTGGTATCTGAAATATCCGAACACAGGGAATTGACTCCCGCCAAGGCGCAAAGCACGCCAAGTTCGGAGGGAAGAGATGAATTATTTTGGAGAAGATTTTTCACCGTTATTTGCCGACCTTTGCGGCCTTTGCGTCCCTTCGACGTTGCTCAGGACATGCTTTGCGGGAGATAATCCGAGTTTCGGTTGCGGCGTAGCCGCGCTGTGCCTCCTGCGGTGAATACTTCTTCACAGAAAACCTGGAATAACCCGGTCTATAAGTCTATAAGGGAACTTACCTTGACCTACTCGGAGGCAAAATGATAGCTTTTGCTCGCGCCAAAAGGAGGAAGTTAAGATGATAAGAAAGCTATCGATCATAATGCTGATTTTGGCGGTATCTCTGAGTCTCGGCAGCAAGGTTTTCGCTCAAGAGAGACTCCGGCTGGCCTGGGCCGGTTTTAGTCCAACCAACAGTCCGATATGGGTGATCGAAGACAGAAAACTCCTTCAGAAAATGGGCGTAGAGCCCGAAATCATTGCCATCGGCAACAGTCCGACGGTGCTTCAAGCCCTCCTCGCAGGTGAAATCGATGCCTCCAGCATCTCCGTAACGACACTCACAAGTTCACGCCTAGCGGGTGCTGACACGGTGATGATTGTCGGCGTGGTTCCGACATTTGTCGACCACATCGTTTCAGTGTCCGCCATTACGGCCGTGGAGCAACTTAAGGGGAAAACAGCCGGTGTTAACCGCTTAGGAACTACCTCTGACTTGGGACTACGTCTAGCGCTAACAAAATTAGGAATTGAGCCGGATAAGGATGTGAAGATCATTCCCACCGGCGGCACCGCAGAGCGATTCGCGGCACTCTCCAAAGGAATAACGCAGTTTACGATCATACCGGAACCTTTCGTGACGCAGGCGGAAAAACTAGGCTTGCGCAATCTTTACAACATCAGCGATCTGAAAATTCCCTTTTGGTGGAATGGCATTCTCTCGCGCGAAGCCATCGTCAAATCAAAGCGGCCGCTGATGCTGAAACTCGCTCGCGCTATGGTCGAAGCGATCCATGTCATCAAAACCGAAAAGGAATATGCCATAAGTCTATTCAAGAAAAATTTGGGGGTTACCGATCCGCAAGGATTAGAAAGAGCCTACAAAGATTATTCCAACGTCTTTCCAGAAGTCCCCTATCCCACTCCGGATGGCGTCAAGACGATGCTCGATTATATGGCGCGCACGAATCCGAAGGCCGCAACTGGAGACCCCAAAGCATTCATCGATCCGAGCCTCATTCGGGAATTGGACAGCTCCGGCTTCATTAAGCAATTGTACAAAAAATGACCTCTGCGTCGCACGTGTTTCTACGGAACATTGCGAAAATCCGCTTCGCCGGTTTCGGTGACATCCTGACTTCTTCCCCCTCGACGGGGGAAGACAGAGATGGGGGTGCCAAGTCCTGAAAGCAGGATCTTTTCGTCAAACCTAGGGAGGAACATTCACATGGCTGATGAACATCCAAG
This sequence comes from Deltaproteobacteria bacterium, assembly GCA_020027655.1. Lineage (GTDB taxonomy): Bacteria > Desulfobacterota > Binatia > UBA9968 > UBA9968 > DAIRFP01. The sequence goes on from JAHKKJ010000383.1 coordinate 3,936, forward strand.
ACTCAAGAAAGGGCTCGGCCGTCTGCAGGGAAAAATCGCCATTGTCACCGGCGCCAACAGCGGCATCGGGCGCGCCACCTCGCGCCTCTTTGCCCGGGAGGGAGCGAACGTGGTTTGCTGCGATATTCAGGAGACCATCGAGCCGCGGATCGACAAACTGATCGAGCAGGATAGCGGGCAAGCGGTCTTTGCCAAAATCGACGTGACGAAGCAGGAAGACTGCGACCGGATGGTTGCCACGGCCTTGGAAAAGTTTGGGGGCCTGGATATCCTCTACAATAACGCTGGCGCCGGCATCCGGAAGAAACTTCATGAGCACACGGATGAGGAGTGGAACTTCGTGCTCAACGTCAACTTGAACGCAATGTTTCGGGGCGCCCGCGCCGTGTTGCCGCATTTCATCAAGAAAGGCAGCGGCAATATTGTCACCACTGCGTCGACTTTCGGACTCTTGGCGTCGGCTGAATATCCCGGCTACTGCGCGACGAAGGCCGCCATCGTCAACCTGACGCGAGAGATGGCGCTAGACTACGGACCGCACGGCATCCGCGTGAACTGCGTCTGCCCCGGCGCCATCGAGACACCGCGCTTTCGCGGCTTTCCCCCGCGCCGGACCATCGATGAAAACACGACCGAAGAGCAGCGCGCCAGGATGGCGAGCAGCAACAAGGCATTGTTGCGCATGGGCGCTCCTGAAGAAATCGCCTACGGCGTGCTTTTCTTGGTTTCCGACGAAGCTTCTTTCGTCACCGGCCACGCCCTAGTCATCGACGGCGGGCAAGTGCTAGAT
>JAHKKJ010000047.1 GCA_020027655.1 Deltaproteobacteria bacterium
TATTTGCTAAGCATGTGGGTCGTGCAGTAGTATACTTGTGTGGCTTCCCTGAATACTCCCCTGCTACGCTTCTTTGCCGCTTCCCTGACCCTCCATCTCATGTTGCTGCTGCTGTGGGGGAAGCCTTCGATTCGGGCCAGACCCCAAGAATCCATCGCCGTTTCTCTGCTCCCCCCCCCAGAGGAAAGCAGAGGCAAACCAATGCCCGGGCCGACGGAAGCCCCGCGCCGGCTATCAAAGGCACCTCCTGCTAAGATCGCCAAGAAGATCTCGCCGCTCCTACAAGAGAAGACCGCAATCCCGAAAGAGAAGACCGTCGCCCCGCAAGAACGGCCCGCACAAAAAGAGCCAATACGCGAAGAAGCTCGTCCTCCTGCGCGAGAACAGATTCCGGACAAAGCCATTATCGCCGAGCGTCCCCTGCCGACTCTCAAAGAATTACTTCCCCCGGTGGGTTGGTCAGCCGACGGGAGAGCTGGCGGCGCTAACGGGCCCATCCGGCTCGATACAAAAGATCCTCAGTACGTAACCTATTTTAATAGCATCAAGCGGGCCATCGAAGTGGTGTGGCAGTATCCAGAACTCGCGCTCAGATATGGACTGCAGGGAAGACTTCTATTGGAGTTCTCCATAGTGGGTAACGGGGACATCGAAAGCGCCAAGATCATTCGCTCCTCGGGGTCCAACTTGCTCGATGATGAAGCCCTGCGCGCCGTTAAGGCCGCCGCCCCATTCGGCCCTATACCGCCGTGGCTTGGCAAGAACCGAATCGATGTCGTTGCCAGCTTTGAGTACTTGGACAACCGTTTAAATTACCGTTTCATGCGTTAAACCGGCGGCAAGTCCGTCTTGCAATCGAACGCGAGACTCGGCGAACTATTCGGCCCCACCCTGCCCAGGGTCCCATCTCAAAATCGGTTTTCTAGCGGCTCTGGCTTCATCGAGACGCTTGACCGGCGTTGAGTGAGGCGCGTTTTTGACGACGTCGGGATTCTCTTTGGCTTCCTGAGCGATAGCGAGCATCGCTTCCACAAACGCGTCTAACATTTCCGGAGTCTCGGTTTCGGTAGGTTCAATCATCAACGCGCCGGAAACAACCAAAGGGAAATAAATCGTCGGTGGATGGAAGCCATAATCCAAGAGACGCTTGGCTATGTCGAGAGTATTGACTCCATATTTGTGCTGTAGCCGATCCGTAAAAATGCATTCGTGCATGCACGGCTCACCATAGGCGATCTGATAGCCCTTTTCCAATTTCTTGCGAATATAGTTCGCGTTGAGCAGCGCCATCCGGCTCGACTCCTCAAGACCCTCCCTGCCTAGAGAGATAATGTAAGTGTAGGCGCGGACCAGTATGCCGAAATTACCAAAGAAGGAGCGCACCCGTCCGATCGACTTAGGACAATCCTCAAGCAACTCGAATTTGTCATTTTGCTTGACGATCCGCGGCACGGGCAGATATTCAGATAGCCCTTCTTTGACCGCTACGGGCCCTGCGCCCGGACCGCCTCCGCCATGCGGTGTGGAGAACGTCTTATGAAGATTCATGTGAAGTACGTCAACGCCCATGTGACCGGGTTTCGCGACACCCATCAACGCGTTCAAGTTCGCACCGTCGAGATAAACCAAACCTCCCTTCTGATGCACGACTGCAGCGATAGCCTCGATGTCCCTTTCGAAAAGCCCCAGGGTGTTAGGATTGGTAATCATTATGGCGGCAACATCCTCGTCCATCACTTTTGCAACCGTCGCCGTGTCGATTACGCCTCGCGCTGTAGACGAAATTTGAACGACGTCGTAGCCACACAGAGTCGAGCTTGCGGGGTTGGTCCCGTGGGCTGTGTCCGGGACAATAATCTTCTTCCGGGGATTTCCTTTCTCGGTTAGACAGGCGCGAATCAGCATCAGGCCAGTGAGTTCGCCCTGAGCGCCCGCGGATGGCTGCAGGCTAATGCAGTCCATCCCACTAATTTCGATGAGGATTCGTTCGAGATCATAGAGTAGCTCCATAGCCCCTTGCAGAATCTCGATGGGAGCCAGCGGATGAATTTGGGCAAAACCGGGAAGTCGAGCTACCACCTCATTGACCTTCGGATTGTATTTCATGGTGCAGGAACCCAGCGGATAGAACTGGCTCTCGATAGCGAAATTTCGGTGCGAGAGACGGGTAAAATGGCGCAACACCTCCAACTCTCCCAATTCGGGGAATCCAGGGATATCCTCGCGCAGGAACTCCCCGGGAATCGTCGTCTGGCCTTTTTCACTCTCCGCTGGCCAATAAAAACTGCTCCTCCCGGGTGATCCGCTCTCGAAAAGCAATCTCGGGGCACTCGCTTCAGACTGAGGTTTAATCGCCGATGACTCCGACAAGACGTTCGATCTCCTCTCTCTCATTCATTTCCGTTACACAGATGAGCAAGCAGTCATCGAGTTCGGGATACCATTGGCCCAAGGGAACTCCTGGGACAATTCGCGCCGCGGCACAACGTTGCAAAAGACTTTCCAAGTTTCTCGCACGCAGAACAAATTCGTTAAAGAAAGCGCCGGAGAAACAAGCTTCGAGCTGGGGTCGGCTAACGAGACGATCCCGCGCATCGTGCGCGCGGGATACGTTGACCTCTGCAAGTCGACGCATGCCGCTCTTTCCCAAGAGGGACATAAAGACAGTGGATGCAAGCGTACATAACGTTTGACTGGTACAGATATTGGACGTCGCCTTCTCGCGGCGGATATGCTGCTCACGGGTGGCGAGGGTCAACACGAATCCGCGCCGCCCTTCCGTATCAACAGTCTCTCCCACTAAACGGCCCGGAAGGCTCCGCACGAACTTTTTCTGAGAGGCAAAGAAACCAAACCCCGGGCCGCCCAAGGTCATAGGAACACCCAAACTCTGTCCCTCGCCGACGGCAATATCCGCACCCCATGCTCCCGGGGGCTTTAGCAGTCCTAACGCCAGAGGTTCCGGCGTAACGATAACGAGCTGCGCGCCCTTCCCGGCGCAAGCGGTTTGAATCGGAGCCAGGTTTTCGATGATACCGAAGAAATTCGGATAGCCGACGATGACGCACATTGACTGGTGGTCAAGTTTACGCGTCAACTCTGTCACATCAGTGGCACCGCTGGCGTCAAACGGAATCTCATCCAGCTGCATGTCATCCAAATTTCTCAAGTACGTCGTTATAACCGCGCGATAGTGGGGATGCAGCGCTCTGGACATCAAGACTCGCCGTCGACTCATGGGCTGAATGCGTCGCGACATGAGCACCGCTTCAGCCGCCGCGGATGCCCCGTCATAAACTCCAGCGTTGGATATTTCCATTCCGGTGAGTTGACAGATTAACGTCTGATATTCGAACAGAGCCTGCAGGGTACCCTGGCTGACTTCCGGCTGGTAAGGCGTGTAGGAAGTGGCAAACTCCGAGCGGGAGATGACAGTGTCCACCGCGCTGGGTATGAAATGGTGATAGATCCCGCCCCCCAGAAAAAAGCTCCAGTCCGTTGCCGTTGCGTTATTTGACGCCAACGCGGCCAAACGTCTGCGCACCGCTAGCTCGGTCAAACCGCCAGGCAGCTCGATCTTTGCCCGATTGCGGAGCGTTTCCGGGATGTGCTGATACAGCTCCTCGATCGAACCGATTCCAATAGTGCGGAGCATCTGCTCCTGATCGGAAGGGGTGTGCGGGGTGTAACGCATTCCGTGAAGTTATTTCTCCTCCTCGTCTTCCGCTTCGTCTTCTTCCTCCTCCTCATCCTCGTCTTCCTTTTGCTGCTCGACGTATTCCGCGTATTCCTCTGCAGTCATGAGATCCTTGAGGTCCTCTTCATCCGTCATTTCAACCCGAATCATCCACCCGTCACCGTAAGGATCGTCGTTGATAGTCTCCGGGTTGTCCGGCAGCACATCGTTCACCTCGAGAACCGTTCCGCCGACTGGCGCGTAGACGTCGGAGACGGCTTTAACCGACTCGACGGCTCCGAACGGATCATCCTTAACAACTTTTTCTCCAACCTCCGGCAGTTCCACGTAGACAATATCGCCCAGTTCTTCTTGGGCGAACTCTGTGATGCCAATCGTAGCGGTGTTGCCTTCAACCAGCACCCACTCATGTTCTTTGGAATATTTAAGGCCTTCGGGAAACTCCATCGCTAACCTCCTTACGGATTGCTCAATGGTTATGTCATTACCGCCGGTAGAACGGCAAAGGAACTATCTTGGCGCGCGTTTTTCGCCCACGAATTTCCACTTCAATGGTGTTGTCCAGACAAGCTTCATCGATGGCCACATAGGCGAGGGCAATGGCCTTACCGAGGGTGGGAGATTTCGTGCCACTTGTCACCCGACCGACGGATCTTCCATTCTTGAACAGAGTATATTCACTGCGCGCAATCCCCGGATCCAAAAGCTCTAGTCCGACGAGTTTGCGCCGGATCCCTTCTTGTTTCTGCTTGAGCAAGACTTCACGCCCCACAAATGGCCCTTTGGCCAACTTCGTCACCCACTCCAAACCCGCTTCCAGCGGTGTTGTTGTATCGTCCAGCTCGTGGCCGTACAAAGGGTAAGCCTTTTCCAGCCGCAGCGTGTCACGGGCACCAAGCCCCGCGGGTTCAAGCCCCATCGGCACCCCACTCGCAAGTAATGTCTTCCACAATCTCTCGGCCTCAACCGAGTCGCAATAGAGCTCAAAGCCATCTTCCCCCGTGTAGCCCGTGCGCGCCACTAGGCAACGGATCGACGACACTTCTCCGAAGGAGAAAAAAAAGGGCGCAATCTCGTTGAGCCGGACTGAGGTCAATGGCTGCAAAATCTTTTCAGCCAGTGGACCTTGCAGGGCCAATTGAGCATAGCGGGAGCTGGCGTTTTCTAACTCGACATTCCCTTCTGCATGTTCCTCAATCCAAGCGAAATCTTTGTCACTGTTCGACGCATTGACACAGATTAAAAAATGGTTGGGCTCAATCTGGTAAAAGATAACGTCATCTACGATCCCGCCCTTTTCGTTCATCAGGAGATTGTACTGGGCCTGCTGCAGTTTCATCCGCGAGACGTCATTGGCTGATATTTTTTGACATAACTCTAACGCACCGGGACCACGAATCACGATTTCGCCCATGTGGCTCACGTCAAAAAGCCCCGCGCGCGTGCGAACCGCCACGTGCTCGTCGATGACACCGCTGTATTGAACCGGCATCTCCCAGCCGGCGAACTCCACCATTTTTGCGCCCGCGCGTCGATGCGCGCCGTAGAGTGGAGTCCTTTTCATTTCTTGCGCCACGCCGTTCTCAAATCCCGACGACCGGTCGATTTACCTTTCGCGCTGGAGAGAGTCCTTGGCTGCTTTTAACGTATTGTAGAGCAGCATGCAGATCGTCATCGGACCGACGCCGCCGGGAACCGGCGTAATCCATGCGGCTCGCTCCTTGGCAGTTTCAAACTCAACATCGCCGGCTAACTTTCCGCTCGGCAACCGATTCACTCCGACGTCGATCACCACGGCACCCGGCTTGACCCAGTCGCCCCGAACCAAACCCGCCTTGCCGATGGCAACCACGAGGATATCGGCACGCGCCACCTCGTCCCGCAGGCTTGCCGTCCGGGAGTGACAAATCGTTACCGTTGCGTGACGTTCGAGCAGCATTAACGCCACCGGTTTGCCTACGATATTGCTACGGCCGACGACCACGGCGTTTTTACCTTTGGGATCGCAAGCGATTGATTCCAAGAGTTTCATGATTCCCATCGGAGTGCACGGCCTGAAGCCGTCACCACCCAGCACCAGCATACCCTGGCTGACGGGGTGGAAACCATCCACGTCTTTGTGCGGCGAAACCGCTTCGAGAATCTTTTCTGAACGGATATGCGCGGGCAAAGGAAGCTGGACCAGGATGCCATGGACGTTTTTGTCCTTATTGAGACTGTGAACCAGCGTTAGCAGCTCCCGCTCGGATACCGTCGCGGGAAGTAAATGCTCGTAAGATTTGATCCCTACTTCTTTGCACGCTTTTTCCTTGTTCTTCACGTAAATGTGAGACCCTGGGTCATCGCCAACCAGCACCACTCCGAGTCCGGGTACCAACCCCCAACGTCGCTCAAGCCCCTCCACCTCTTCTTTGATTTGCTTCTGCACTTCTTTGGCGACAGCTTTACCGTCTATGATCGATGCCATGATTTACTCCGTACCAAGACTGAAAAACCTATACCGAAAAAAAAAAATTTGTAAAGACGGGACGTTTCTATTTGTACTGGCATGACATGGAGCCATCCAAAGGTCAACCCCCAAAAGTTTGTTTAGCAGCGTCGTTAAATCAATGACCGCAATCAACAAATTCCTCCAACTAAGACTTTAGAATCTTGCGATAAAAAAACAAGTTCGCAGCCGTGTTGACATGAATTATTCACAACGAGGCTTGGCTCGTAAATGACCGAGCCTGGGATGTATCTTTCTCCGCTGGGTTTTGATAAGAAAATGGCAAATTTCAATAGCCACGGATGGAACAGAAAGCGCATGGACAAGCCACGAACACTGGAACAAATCAAAAACGATATTCGTAGCCGAGTGGGCCATCGAGCACCGTTCAATCATGCCGACAAACAAGAAGCCGAGGAAGTTCTTGCCAAGTTGAACAGCGTGGACGGTGAGGCTTGGGCCGCGGTATGGAACGAGTTGGGAGCGCGTTGGGAAGAAAAGGCCCGCAAAGCAGAAGCCGGCGGCAAGCGCGATGAAGCGAAGCAAGCTTACCTCAAATCATACGGCTATTATGGCATAGGCCGACACCCGTTTCCCAGCACCCCCGGTAAACAGCACGCCTATCTCAAAGCCCGCGAGATGCATCTCGCTGCATCGCGCTATTTCGATATCCCACTCGAGCGCATTGCCATTCCCTTCCATGGCAAAGAGATCGTCGGCCATCTGCGCTTGCCGAAGAAAACTCCCGCGCCGCTCGTCATGCACTGGGGTGGCATCGATAATTGGAAAGAAGAGCGCCATACCTTCGCGGAACGGTTCGTCAAAGAAGGATGGGGTTGTCTGGTGCTCGACAGTCCTGGGACGGGTGAGTGCCCCAGCCTCGCATCCCCCGATGCCCATCAGGTCCATGTTGCCGCTCTCGACTATATGATGAAGCGGCGCGAAATCGATCCGGACCGAATCGCGGTGGTCGGCGCCAGCTTCGGCGGCTATTGGGCCACCAAGTTGGCCCATGTTGAACCAAAACGTCTGCGCGCCGTGGTGAATTGGGGCGGCGGCATTCACTTTTTCTTTCAACCCGAGTGGCAAGAGCGCTCGCGCAACGCTGATTCTTACTTGTTTGATCTCATTGAGGCGCGGGCCAACCTATTCGGCAAGAAGACCATGGACGAATTGAATCAAGTGATGCCGGCGCTTTCTTTGTTGACTCAAGGCTGGTTGGATAAACCCAGTGCGCCCATGCTATTGGTCAACGGCAAAGAGGACCAACAAGTGCCCCTGGAGGATTTCTATCTGCTACTGGAACATGGCCATCCCAAGACGATCCGCCTCTTCCCGGGTGGCCACATGGGAAATATTCCTTTCGTGTTTGAAACGGTCATCCCTTGGTTGCATCAAAAACTGGATAGGTGACTATGAGTCTTTATCAATTGCAAAAACTCATTTACCACGTCAACCGCGATCCGTCTCATCGTGAACGCTTCCGGCAGGAACCCGCCGCGTTCGTCGAAGGTTATGAACTCAGTGAAGAGGAAAAACGCGCGGTCCTTAACGTCGACGTGCGGAAACTTTACACTCTCGGTGTTCATTCTCTCCTGCTTCGACCCTTCACTTTGACGCACAAAGTTTCCAACGAGGACTACGCCAAAGCCCTGGCAGGATTGGAGTAAAACTATGCCCGTCGTTTTTGCCTGCGCCGCGAGCCATGCTCCGGGCATGACCGCATGGACTGAAGCCGCTCCCAAGGAACAATCCGACAAATTTCTTAGCCGTTACCGAAGGCTGGGCGAGATGCTTGCCGCCTCTAAACCCGATGCCCTGGTCGCGATCACCGTGGAGCACTGGGCGAATTTCTTTCTTAACCATATGCCGGCCTTCTGCATCGGGCGCGCCGACCACTATGAGGGTCCAGTAGAAGAGTGGCTAAGAATTCCCAAAGCGCGCGTTCCCGGCGATGCAAAGTTGAGCGCCGAATTACTCGATGCTTGTCTCGATGGCGGCTTTGACCCAACGTTCTCCGACGAACTCCTCTTCGATCACGCCACTATGTTACCGTTGCATTTTCTCAATCCCAACATGGCTGTTCCAGTGGTACCCGTCATCATCAACACCCTGACGACACCGATGCCGACGCCCAAACGATGCTTTGCCTTTGGGCAGTTTCTTGGAAGAGAGCTGGAGGGATCTGAAAAACGCGTCGCGGTTGTTGCCACCGGCGGCCTGTCCCATTGGCCGGGAGAGGCCAAGCATGGAAAGATCAACATTCCCTTCGACAGGAAATTTCTCGAAACGTTGATCTCCGGCGACCGAGCCAAGTTGACTGCGTACTCCCATGAAGAGATCAGTGTTGAAGCCGGTTCTGGAGGCCACGAGATTAGAACATGGATGGCTCTCGCGGGTGCGCTACCCCAATGGAGAGCGGAACTGCTCGCCTACGAGCCGGTCGTGCCCTGGGCGACGGGTTGCGCCCTGGTTGCCTTCCACCGTTCATAAGACGAAGCCGCGTCCCCAGGCAGAAGTCCTGGAGTCTAGCACGACACCGTCGAGGCGTTTGCGACGAAGGTGATGCCACACTTCAGGAGTTGAAAGTACGGCGACACCGTAACTTCGCGGCACATGCCTACCAGGGCTCTCGAACTCAACAAAGCAAAAAGGCCGCTGGCGTCTACGTCAGCGGCCTTTTTGCTTTTCACTGATTTTCGAAGGTGCGATTTACGACGTTACTTCCCACCAATTCTTACTGACATCGCTGAAGATAAAAAACGCCCGCCCGTTCTCCTCTTCCAGCTCCCATAATTCGTTGATCCCGATTTGCTTGCCGTTGGTCGAGAACTCTTTGTGCGCGTCCTCGACTTCCTCGGGGGTTGCTACTTTCAGCGTGAAACGATTCGCCGCCGACAAGTAATCCCGGTGCGTCGTCGGCAACACGACGATATACCAAGGTGTGTCGGGATGTTTAATGTAGGTGGACATGCGTCCACCGCCGACGATCTTGAGTCCCAGTACTTCTTCCAGGAAGCGGTCGTTGATCGCTTTATCATCACAGTTCAGCGTGCCGTGAGTCATCGCTTGCGGAATATAACCCCGACCCGGAAATTGCTCTTCACTGAGCGGTTCTTTCCAATGCGGGGCGGCGATGGATCTGCCGTGTTTTATGGCGGCGGGATTGTAATATTCAATTTCGAGGTCATTGCCTCCCGGTTCTTTAAAATAAACCGAGTAAGCAAAGTGGGCTTCGTGGGGCTTGGTGACATTCTTAATCTTATACTGGGCTTTGTGATCGGAAAGATATTCGTACGCTTTCGGGATCTCTTTAGAGCTCCCGACCCGGAAGCCATAGTGGTTGGTGTGCGGCTTGTTCGCTGCGCTCGGCCCCCCTTCGTGTACAATCAGGCGCCACTCCGTGTTCGGATGCTTCAACACCGCTTCTTTCTCTTTCCGCTCAACAACTTCCAACGCCAGCAAATCGGTAAAGATCGGCAGAGTTTCGTCAAGCGTACGGCACTCATAATGCCCGTTGATAAGTCCTACCGGTTTAAGCATCGTTTGCCCCCCAAATGCTATGATATTCGCACGTTCCAATCTCATTATTAAGAAAAAGCCTCATTCATGTCAATCGCCCATTAGCGGACCTTGGGCGTCTTGTGCACTTTGCGCCCTCGTGCGAGACGGCGGCTTGCGCCCGTGCCTTTAGCGGCTTATCATAAAGCACTTGATGCGTTGTTACGTCATTGGAGATATCCATGGATGCCTTGACGAGCTGCGTTACCTGGTCGAGGGTCTTCCTCTTGAATCCGGCGACCGACTGGTTTTCTTGGGCGATTATGTCGACCGGGGCCCGAATTCGAAAGGTGTATTGACCTATATTCTGGAACTGCAGAAAAATGAAGATCTGGAACTAATCTGCTTAAAAGGTAATCACGAGGATATGTTTTTGGCTTACCTAGGCTTGCCTGGCCAGCACGGTGACATGTTTTTGTATAATGGCGGGTACGCAACGTTACTCAGTTATGGAATTAGCTCAAAACAGTCATTCTTAGATGAGATCACCTCGCAGATATCTTTAGAGCATATCAATTTTCTTAAGAACTTGAGAACGTATTTCGTCATGGCGCCATTTCTCTGTGTCCATGCCGGCATTAACCCCTCTAAATCACTGGCGAAGCAATCTGATACCGATCTTCTCTGGATTCGCGATGAGTTTATTCACAATCCTCACCGGCTCCCCTACACCATACTTTTCGGCCACACTCCCCGGAGTTCCGTGCTGTTTGATCTGCCCTATAAGATCGGCCTCGACACCGGCCTTGTTTATGGCAACAAGCTCAGTTGTTTGGAGATCGTTGAGAAAGTGCTTTATCAGATCGCCCGCGGCCAAAAGGACGTCAAGCGAATTGCGGCTGTGGACCAGTGGAATTAGTTTCATCCATTCCCGAAGCTTGATCTTTTTTCCAACCCGTCATACTTTACATTGCCACGTGGCGGTGTAGCTCAGTTGGTCAGAGCACGCGGCTCATATCCGCGGCGTCGACAGTTCGAATCTGTCCACCGCCACCAAATTTCCCCGCGAAATCCCGCTGGTTTATCAGTAGTTTTGACAGCTCTGCCATTTTCCGACTAATGTCAGTATCGGCAAGAAGGTGAGAACCGCGATCGTGATTGCAAAAAAGACTACGAGGACCTTGGGGAGTCGCATGGCCTCAAGATTTTCTTTCCCGCGCGACAGGTGCGCACTGGCATAAAAGTGTTGGTGAGGGCGGACAGAGTGGCCAACTAAGGAAGCACAATGACAGAACAGAAAACAATACCGATATCCGCGGCTGACTCTACTATTAACTATTTTTTGACCTCAAGATGATTGACGACCGCCTGAACGCCAGCCACTCGCCATGCAAGTTTGATCACATGTTCTCTAGCCTCCAGTGAGGGCACGGTACCACTCAGATCGACTGAATCCGTCAGTGGTTCTCACGTTTACAACTGTCAAATCTACAGCCTTGTCTTTAAGAAAGTTTTCTTTTACCGCTTTGCAAATGGCTGCATCTTTGGCATTCTCCCGGCGCATCATTGCAGTAATCGTTTTGCAACCTAGTACGAGTGGAAAGATTACCAATAGCTTTGCCGCAATCCGGAGCTCAGTCGAACGATTCCAAGTAGCGCGCGGATATACACGACCGGTCGGCGATTCAAATCTGAAATCGCAGATTTGCAACGTGACTTCCGGGTTCCCGCCTATTCTTTCCCGCGACGAAGGATATGATTTAAATCACCGACACGATACCAGCGGTAGCCGTACGCCTCCAGCGCTATCCTGTGGATGCCATTTTGATCCGCCTCACTCGTATCTTGAGCGAGGAGACTGACCAGCTTTTGTCCTCCCTCCACCTCCGGCTTTACTCGGACCTCTTGCGACTTCTCGTCGAAATTGTGAACCACGACGAGCGAATTGCCTCTCCAGTCGTAGCGGATCGCGAGCACGCTTGGCGATCGGGTCGGCAGAATTTTCCAATCACCCCATCCTATTTCGGGACATTCCTTTCTCAGCCGGATCATGTGCGCCGTCCAGCTCAATAAGGATCCGGAATCACGCCGCTGCTTCTCGACATTGAGTTGGTCGTAGCGGTAAGGCCCCTTCGCTATCACCGGATGAATGATTTTTGCAGATGTCGAGAATCCCGATTGCGGCGCGTCCGTCCATTGCATCGGCGTGCGGACAGCCTGGCGCTCGGGAAGGGCCAGATCGTCTCCCATGCCGATTTCGTCGCCGTACCGGATCACCGGCGTGCCTGGAAGCGAAAACATCACGCTGTAAGCCAACTCCAATTGCGGCTGGTTGCCTAACATCGGAGCAAGACGGCGGCGAATCCCGCGGTCGTACAGTTGCATCTCAGGTTGCGGTCCGAATCTTTCAAACACCTTGGCCCTTT
>JAHKKJ010000875.1 GCA_020027655.1 Deltaproteobacteria bacterium
GTCGATTCCATAATGCCGGAGCGCCATTTCCCGAATACAGTAGATGACGGGTGTTCGATCGTCATCGCGATAGGCTAGTCTTACAGTTTCCATCGATACTAAATCTCCAGTTTTAGCTGCGAAAGACATCCTCACCACGAAGAGATCACGAAGGACCCGAAGGGTTCGGAAATTTATCATCGCGCCAAGACGCCAAGAACGCCAAGTTCGGAATGTTTTTTCCTTTGCGGCCTTTGCGTCTTTGCGCGAGACATTCCGATTTCTTCTTTTGCGTTCTTTGCGCCCTTTGCGGTTAATTCTCCGGTTCCGAATCGTCTTTGGTTGCAGCTCTGCCGCGCTAAGTCCTTCGTGGTGAAATTGTTTTCTCTTTTTTGGTTGCGGCGTAGCTGCGGCACGGTGTTTACTTAATCACTCCCTGCGCGCGCAGGTCCCCCAGCTCCACGCCGCTCAGGCCTAAAAGTCCGCCGAGCACTTCGTGCGTATGTTGGCCGATGGCCGGCGCATCGTCGCGGATGCTGGCCGGCGTCTTGGAGAGATGAATCCATGGCGCCAGCAACGTCGTCGGTCCGGCAGTCGGGTGATCGCGCTCAATGAATGCTTGCCGTGCTTTAATGTGCGGATCTTCGAGCACCTCGCGGGTCGACAGGACAGGCGCGCCAAAGTAGTCCAGGTCGCGCAAGCCGTCCCATAATTCCTGGCGGGTTTTCCCCCGCGCCCATGCTTTGACTATTTCCTCCAGCTCGGCCTGGTGTTGCCGGCGCGCCGCCGCGGTTACAAAACGAGGATCTTGGACGAGATCCTCCCGTTCCATCAGATGGGCGAGTTTGGACCAGACCTGATCGCTGATGTCGGGGACGCGAAGCGTGAAGAAACCATCCGCCACTGGAATCGGCTGGTTGCCGACGTCGATGCCGGTGAAATACTCGTGCATGGAGCTGATCATGAAACCGAGCACCGCCTCTTGCATCGACACCACGATTTTCTGTCCTTCTCCGGTGCGCTCGCGGGCGTGCAGCGCTGCGAGAATGCCGACGCACATGCTCACACCCGCAGCCTCGTCGCCGATGCCCAGAGCCTTCTTGCCCGGGGCTCCGCTGTACCCCCACGACGTGTGGGTCCATCCGGTCATGCTGTTATTGGATTGGGCTGTGTTGCCGTAGGCCGCATAGGGCCCCGACTCGCCGTAACCGCGCGAGCAGGCATATATTAGCCGCGGGTTGAGAGTTTTTAACGAGTCATAATCCAGACCGAACCTCTCCATCGTCCCCTGCTGGAAGTTCTCCACCAGCACGTCGGCGCGGGCGATGAGCCGGCGCGCGAGATCCACTCCACGTTCGCTCTTCAAATTGAGGACGACGCTCTTTTTATTGACATTAATCCACAGAAACTCGTAGGCATCTTTTTTTGCGTCGCGCGGCATCCACGACCGGCGAAAGCGGTCGCCGCTCGGCGGCTCGATCTTGATGATCTCCGCTCCCAGGTGTCCGAGCAGCATCGTGCAGAAGGGTCCGTTCAAAGCGTGGGTAAAGTCGATCACGCGCAAGTCTTGGAGAGCTCCAGGCATGGGTTACCTCCTTCGAAGGAATGCTGGAATAATGGCGTAGTGGAATGATGGAGTGATGAAACCCAATATTCCAAGATTCCAGTATTCCAACTTTCCATATTTCAAACCGACATACCATCTCAACGTTATGCCCGCGCTCATTTCCGCGTGGCGAGCGACATTTCCTCGACCAAGGTCGGCAAATAAGCCGCGATCAGTGCCGGCGTGCCGCGGCGCACTTGTTCGAGTCCGCGCTTGAGGGCGGGCCCAACTTCCTCGGGTTCGCGCACAGTCTCGCCGTAGCAGTTGCCCGCCTCTGCGAGCTTGGCGAAATCCGGCGGCGGATCGAAGACACCGCCTTCGTAATCACGAACACCACGGTCAAGAATGCCGCCTTGTAGTGGGCGGCGGTCCAGAGCGCGGGAAGCGGGGTACCGAACATGAGATAACCATCGCCGCTGGCGAAAACGACGTCGCGATCAGGCGCCGCCATTTTGGCGCCGACGGCGGCGCCGATGCCCCAGCCGCCCGAAGAGCCGCCGCTGCTGAAATAGGTTCCCGCCTGCGTCCGCTGATGGTGCGCGCAGACATTATCCGAGTTGCTCAGCGCGTCGTCCACCACAATAGCGTTCGGCTCAAGGATCTTCCCCAGTTGGTACGCGACCCAGCGCGGGTGCATCGGTCTACGACGGCCCGCCTCTTGCCCGAGCCGTTCGTTTTCCGCAACCATCTCGCGCTTGGCGGCTTCCAGCCGCTCGCGCCGCTCCGCGATGCGGCTCATGTCGCTCTTCGAAAGCATGGCGGTGGCCGCTTCGTAGATCGCGCATGCTGCCGCGCCTGCCGTCACCGCTAGCCAGAGATCCGCTTGATGTTCCATGCTCTTGTAATTCGATAGTACCGGGTCCGGCTCCACCCACACGACCTTGGCACCGGGACGTGGCGCTCCCAGCGGCGGCAGGTAGGGCACTATACCTTCGAGGATGAGCAGCGCATCGGCATCTTTGGGAGCGGGCCCGGTGCCATAAAGCGCATGGGTTGTCGGAAAATTGAGTCGATTAAATCTTTCGCTGTCCATTACGGGCAACGCCAACAGCTCGGCGAGCCGCACGATTTCCGCTACCGCTTCCGGATTTCGTCCCGCCGTGCCGACATAGATGCATGGATTGCGCGCTTCGATAAGCCACTCAGCCGCACGTCGCGCGTCTGCGGGATCGGGCCAGGCCGGGCGCACGATACCCATCTCATCCCGTGTCGGAAAATAAGTCTTGCCGGGAAGGCGGAGCATGGCGCTTTCACGCGGTACCGCAAGGTAGACGGGCCCCTTCGGTTCGCTCATCGCCACCTGCAGCAGACGACTGACAATCAGGCCGGGATTGTCCTGATGCTCCAGGCGGTGATCGATCTTCGTGTATTGCCGGAGAATTCCGCCCTGGTCTCTCGGCTCCTGTACCCATTGCACGGGGACATTGCGTGCTCCTGCCATCGTGCCAGGATAGGCACGCGGTCCGGTGCCGGCGGTGATCAAGACCGGGTAATTGCCCCGCCATGCGGTATGAATTGCGCCGCCATAATTCAAAGTGCCGACATCGACGTGAACGGCGGTCGCTGCGGGTTGATTTCTCACCATGGCGCTGCCCAACGCCGCATTGAGAGCCACGCTTTCGTGCGGCACCGTAATCAGCTTGGGAGCCGGCCATCCCCTTTCCTGAGCTTTGGCCACACTCTCTTGCCAAAAGGCAATCTCGGAACCCGAAACGAAAAACAGATGTTCGACGCCGCCAAGCTTCATCGCTTGGACCAACGCGTCCGACCACTCATCGGCACCATATTCTTGCCAACGGAGGTCATGAGAAATTGTTTCAGCCATGATCAGTCTCTCCTTTTGTGCTTCAGTAACGCTGTGTGTTGCTTTTCTCATACTCTTATCAGCCACCCGACCGCAAACTGTCAATTCACACAAGTGAAGTAAGCGCCTGCGGCAAAGTTCTATGCGGTAGCAAATAAGGTGTCAGGTTTCGGATGGGGTTCAACTCGAAACTCAAAACTCGGAACTCGAAACCGCGGACCGGTGAACGACCGGTTCGCCGT
>JAHKKJ010000384.1 GCA_020027655.1 Deltaproteobacteria bacterium
TTCGCGGAGTTTACCCTGACAACTGCGTCAAGGCGGGGTCGGAAGGCGTCGAGGTAAAGACAACCAGAAAAGAAGGCGGCGCAGTTGACACTCATGGTGCACGCAACCAGTGGATGTGCGTTTTTGTGTATTCAGTTGATAATGAAACCGAGCCTGCCCGTGAACGAAAGCCGATGACATTCATCGAGGTCTACCTTGGTAAGGTTTCTGTTGCGGATTTTAGGAAGAACGCTCGGGGAGAACTGGGAACGAGAACTGCAACGCTGCACCGCGCGGGAATTGAAAAATTACGTCAAAACTGGATCTACAAATTAAACTCGTAATTTCCTCCGTTCTTAAAGGCGGCTAGTTTAGGGATCGCCTTGCAAGCTAGTTCGAAATAGCGCGAATCTTTCTCAATACCAATACTCTCATAACCGACCGCCTCTGCAGCTGATAACGTGGAACCAGATCCGGCGAAAGGATCCAGAATGATTCCTTCTCCGAGAGGTAGCACACCTCGTATCAACATGCGTAAGAAAGCCTGAGGCTTCAGGCTCGGATGAGGTGCGAGGCTTCGCTCGGACTTGTGTGTAGGCGCCGATGGGATCACATCTCCAAAGGGTCGGTCCTTTGATGGCCGCCTAAACCCTCCTGTCTTCCACTTTCGGAGATTGTCTTGCACTCGTCCTTCTATTGGTTTTCGGAACACGAGCCATGGCTCCCACATCGAGCGAGGCATGACGCTGACGCCAAAGAATTCTTCATGAGCGGATTTAGGTCTATCGCCCCCCCTCATCGTCATTACCAGACGGACGATTTCCCCGCGTCTTTCTAGTCCTGCCTGTGCCAGTGCTCCGGAGACAACGTATGACAGGAGTGGGTTGCTTGCTACTAGAACATTTGCACCGGGTACAAGAACAGGAAGTAAGATTCGACCCCATTCAAAGAAGAACCGAGCAAGTGCATCGAGATCAGCTGTTGAAAGAACTGTAAAGCGAGGCAATGGCGAACGCTTTGTGCCATCAAAAGATGGCGGTATTCGCCAGATTCCACCCTTTCCTATACGAAGCTTCTCTTGTTGAGTAGAAGCGTATTCGACTAAGCCGTACGGGGGGTCCGTCACGACAGCATGGATTGAAGTTTCGGGCCGTTGTTGCAGCCAGCTGATACAGTCAGCCTCAAACAGATTTGAACGGCCGAATGAATATGACTTTACGGGACCCTCTCTGTTCGCCGGGTGCGCGTATTCCGCGGGAGCTTCGCGCAACATGTAGAGACCTCGATCTTCGCGACGGAAAATCGATGCTGCGTTCAAGCGCAGGTATGAGCGGATGCTGGACGATGCCGCTTCACCGATAAGCGCGCGCACGCCTTCCTCTATCTCGGATACTGGTGCTCCCCGTGGTTTCGTAGATAAAACAGTCACGATTGCATCGCGGACTTCACCTGGTCGGCGCCGTCTGTCGTTTGATTTGTTCCGTGGTGGCATAAATCGGAAGGAAGAGTAAGACGTCTGGACGTCTTTGTCAAGAAATTTTATGGAAATTTCGCCGAATATGTAGGTATAAGTTACTCAGAAAGGATCCTGCCTATGAATGGGCGAATCTCTTGGTTCGGAGTATTCATGCGATTGGTCGGAGCCCTCGCCGTGGTTTTGTTGACTTACAACCCGACGGGCTACTCCTTCTATCATTGGGCGATGCGGGACTTTGCTTCGATCACCGCGATGAAAGCGTTTGCCGGGGCACTGTTGCTGGTCGGATGGGTCGTTTGCATCCGCACGGCGTTTGTTTCCCTGGGCGCCCTCGGACTTCTATTAAGCGCGCTCGTGCTCGGCACTTTGGTCTGGATGCTCACTGACTACGGGATTCTCAACCCTGATAGTCCGTCTCTGCTCTCCTGGATCACGTTGATCGCGATCGGAATCATTCTCGGCATCGGCCTTTCCTGGTCGCTGTTACGCGCGCGTGTCACCGGTCAGGTCGAGGTGGATTGAAAATGTCGTGCTGGGTGAACCTAACATAAAGATTGTGTGGTTGCTGGCAGCCTCTCTGGCAATTTTGATCGTCGCCCTTCCGGATGGATGCGCGTGGCCAGCTCTTTGAGGCTGATTCGAAGCAATTCGGCAGCTCGAAGATGGATATTGTACTGAAGGAAATTGAGCGTAGGCCACGCGCTTCGGTGGTGGAGATCAAGATCACCTCTGTCGGCTCCTCCGTCGGTTCCTCGTTTTTTATCCTTTGTAGCCTTCGCCAGTTGGCTAAACTGCGGGGTCCGTACCGTTACATTGTCAAACTGGAGGAGCAGCCGAAGCGTAATCAGATGCTCGTCGGCTTTCTGGGAGACGCCGAAGAATCTCCGGCGTCGGCCGGGCCGGAGTTTTCCCGAGCCGACCGAGAAGCGGTGATTGACCTGGAACAATTTGCGCCGGTTTGCGATTCCATGAAGTAAGGCTTGATCTTGCCGGGTGTTGAACACCCTTTGTCCTTCAGCCAATTCAGAACGAAAGACTCCCCCGAGTCCCAGAAATTTTCTTTGTGGCAGGCAGCTAAAACTGGTAGAGTTTAGATACTTGTTTTCACCCGTCGGCCGTTGATTTGAGTCACTGCAAGCCCACGACCGTCATGAGCCCATCGACCCGCGAGAAAAAAGAATCCATTGAGCAGCTCAAGACTAAAGTCTTCGATCTGATTTGGGACGCCGAAATTTCAGACGTGACCCGCTTCAAACGGCTGATTCATTCGCTGCTCAAGATTGGTTTCATGGTCAGCCGGGACTTCATCGAGAATTTGGTGAAGCTTCAGGCCATGGCGTTGGCATTCAAAACGCTTTTATCTCTTGCGCCGCTGCTGGCTGTTGTTTTTTCCATCCTCAAAGCCTTTGGCGTTCACAATCGCATGGAGCCGGCGCTTGCCCACGCGCTGGCGCCGTTAGGAGAGAAGGGCCAGGAGATCACCGCTTATCTCATTGGCTTCGTCGACAAGATGAAGGCAGGCGCTCTCGGCAGCGTCGGTCTGGTTACCCTGTTTATCACTGTTTTATCCCTGATGGGTACGATCGAGGATGCCTTCAATCGCATCTGGCACGTTAAAGCGCCGAGGAAGCCGACGCGCAAGTTCAGCGACTATCTAAGCGTGATTCTCGTCGGTCCGGTGTTGGTGTTCGCGGCGCTGACGATCACCGCCACCTTGCAAAGTAATACCTTTGTCCAAAAAATGATCTCCCTCGAGCCGTTCGGAACCGTCATCTTAACGCTCCTCAAATTCGTGCCGTATTTTACCCTCTGGGGGGCATTCACCTTCCTCTATGTCTTCATCCCAAATACCCGGGTGCAGCTTGCGTCCGCCGTGCTCGGCGGCCTGGTGGCGGCGGTACTTTGGCAAACCGTGGGTTGGGGATTTACTGTTTTTGTCGCATCCTCGACTCGCTACTACGCAATTTATTCCAGCTTCGCGATATTACTTTTGTTCCTGCTCTGGCTGCATGTCGGTTGGGTGATTGTATTGCTGGGGGCCCAGGTGGCCTACGCCCATCAACACATTCGCTTTTATCAGGGAGAAAGAGAGCTTTTAGTTAACAGCCCGGCAGGGCGCGAAAAACTGGCGCTTGAGATGATGTTCTTAATCGGGCGCAATTTCTTCCATGGCCTTGATCCGTTGAGCGTGACGGCGCTTGCAAGTCGACTCTATCTTCCGGCAGGTTTGGTGAGAGATTTCATGGAGACGTTTCGTCAATGTCGTTTGGTGTTGCCTGTGGCGGACGGGGAAACCTTTGTTCTGGCCCGCGACCCGGAAAGAATCAGCATCAAAGAGATCCTCGACTGCATAAGGAATTCCAGCGCGAAGAAACCGGCTGTCAGAACCGAGGAAGAAGCCGCCATCGAAGAATTGCTTCGGAAAGTCGACGACTCGGTGGCGCAAACCCTAGAGGGAAGGAGTCTGCAAAGTCTCATTGTCGAACACAGCCCGCCATCACCGTAAGTGCGTGCTTCAACGCATCGGCACGCCAATACGCTCACCCCGAACCCGTACCCCGGTTAAGGGTTCAAGGTGGGCGAGACCGCTTGTCTCTTTGAACTTTGAACCAGGAACTTTGAACTTCCGTCTAGCGCTTGCGGAACAGCTGCTTGAAGAAAGTGCCAAAGCCCTTTTCACCGACTTGCCCAGAACCTCGCTGAAGCACTTTCGAATCGTCCAGGTCCACCGAGGGACTCTCCACAGGGCCGGTGATCTTGATAGGTACGACGATCCGCCCCTGGCTATCCTTAAAAAAAGTGGCAGTTTTTCCCTTGCCGGCGCGGGCCGATGCCTGAGCCGACAGTACCGCTTCCATGGCGATATTCAAACTGGGTCGCTCGAGGGTCATGGTACCGCTGCCGTTCATTTCAATTTGCGGGTTGATCATGTAGATCCGTTTGAAATCGGCAAAGCCATCGGCCACGACGAATGCGGCTTCCAGGGTTTTGAAAGTCGTTGCCTGTCGCCGCTCATCCGGTGATAGACCGATGAGGCGCGTTACCCGCTGCACTTTGTTGATCAGATCCCTGTTGGTCAGCTCGCCGTCCCGAGCAACTAGATTTCCGTTGCCCTGCAAGCGTCGCGCTGCGCTCGCTACCCCGCCCAGCGGCAGCTTGATAAAAACCTCGCCGCTGAGGGTTCCCTTCAATGCCCGCTTGCCCTGAACTTTGAGGCCCTTAAACTGTCCGCGCACTTGGGTGACCAGACTGTGCG
>JAHKKJ010000048.1 GCA_020027655.1 Deltaproteobacteria bacterium
TGTTGCAACGCTACCCAGGGATCAAAGACCAGTTGCTCGCGGCCTTTCGCCGCTCCTTTGCTTGGAGCGAGGCCCACCTGGAAGAAATCGGCGCGGAGTTTGTCGCGCGCTACGGCGGCGACCAGGAGGCACTCCTGGCTTCAGCCCGTTATCCGAAGATCGAGTTCACCTTTACCGAAGCAGAGCAAAAACTCGCGGTCGCCGAGATGGAAATGCTGGTCGAGGTTGGGGAGATTCCGCATCTGGCGCCGCTCGCTTCTCTGTTTACCCTCTGACCTCCGGGTCTTCCGCAAATGGCTCAACAGCGGCACCCGTGGCAGTTGGCCAAACTCGCCATACTTGGTTTGCTCGCCCTGAGTTTTTCTTCCTGCACTCTTGCTCGGCGCGATGACTCGGCGCGACTGGAAGAGAATGCGCGCCTTGTCGAAGAAGTCAAAGCCTTCGGCAAGACGCTGGGTATCGAGCCAACGGAGGCGCTCAGCCGCACGACGCAGGAACGGCCGACGCTCTCCATGCTCTGGCTTTGGATGCAGCGCGTCGGAACGTTGGCCCTCAGCGTGCCCGTCGACATCCGCATGGCCATAGGCTTCTCCACCGCTAAAGAGGATTTAGAACTGGAACAGGTCTATAGGGTGGACGGATATAGCGTCTACTATCGACAGGGAAATGAATTCGCCGATTCTCGCTCCGTCGCTACGGTGGGTTTCGCAGGCGAGGGGATCGTGCGACGAGTCAAAGTGATCCTGCACGAGGACCTGCACGGCGAAAAAAATTTCGACTTGCCTTGGGAAGTTGAGGAATCGATTGTCACGCCCCTGGGTTCTCTAGCCGCGGTGGAATTTTTCAGACGTAATGGGGATCAAGAAACCTTGCAGCGGGCGCTAGCATCGGTGGAAGAGGAGAGACAGTACGCACGGGAGTTGAATGCTGTAGTGGCGGAGGCAGAAAAGCTCTTCAAGATTGAGCCGATCGAGGAGGCCAAGACACAGGTCCTGAATCTTATTCCATCCTATCCGGTTTATCACCAGTACTTTAAGCGCCAGACAGTGGGTCAGCACCTACCCACCGTCCTGGAAGCCAAGCTGAGCCATGATCTGGCATACTACCGATATTTCGATCAGATTGCGGCCTTGTCGGAGAAAGTCGCCGATCTCGTAACACTGATCGATGATTTCAAAAAACTTCCCCATGATACTTCCCAAGATGGAATGCAGGCGTATCTTCAGCAATTGAAAACTCAGTACAGCCAGTCGGCGAAATAGCCGAACGCGGCCGGCGCGTCGTATTGTTGTGCGCTTCTTGCCTTCTAAAGGTTGCTTTCATAATGTTGAATTTATCCTTTCAATAGCGGAGGTGAACATGCCGGTGGTACACATTCATATGTACAAGGGACGAACCAAAGAGCAGAAAAAGGAACTGGTGCGCAGGATCTCCAAAGACTTCGAGGAGGTGGTCAATGTCAAGCCCGACTCGCTCCACATTCTCTTTCAAGATATCGATAAGGAAGATTGGGGCACCCGAGGAAATCTGGCTTCAGATCTCTAGACAAGCGAAATCACAATGGGAGTAGTGAGACGAGGTCTGTTAGCCTCAGTTGCTCTGGTTATCCCTAGCCGTCTTTGTCGCGATTAAGATCGAGTCGGGATCAAAGGGCAGTGGGCTGGAGCGGAAGGGCCCCCGTATCCGTGAAAAGCCGGCTTGGCGCAGCCATGCGTGGATTTCGTCGAGCGCATAGCAGCGCCCTTGTGGCGTGTGCAGAAGCAGTAGGACCGAAAAGAGCGTGCTCCACTCGGGTGCCGTGCGCTGCCGGTTCATGAATACGTCACGGACGATCAATTGGCCGTGGGGATTCAAACAGCGCTGGAGCTTACGCAGTAGGGAGCGGTTCACAGCGACGCCGTGGGCGTGCAGGACGTTGGAGACAAATACGGTATCAAATCCCTGTGGCAGAGCATCCCGTGAGAAATCGGCCCCGACTATTTGCACTTTCTTTGCCATACCAGCGTCTGCAACAGCCCGACGCACCAGAGGAAGAACATGAGGATGTTCGACGAGGGTCGCTCGCAGGTTCGGATAGTGTCGACAAAACGCAACGGAAAAAGTTCCCAGCCCGCCGCCGACATCCAACAGTGTTCTCGAGCGGCTCAACGGTAATTTCTCGATAAGATAGGTTGCGATTTTCCGAGCGTCGACATCCAGACTATGAAGCAACCGCTCCGCTTTGCGCCGATCGGAAAC
Organism: Deltaproteobacteria bacterium; assembly: GCA_020027655.1. Classification (GTDB taxonomy): domain Bacteria; phylum Desulfobacterota; class Binatia; order UBA9968; family UBA9968; genus DAIRFP01. Next base: position 2,239 of record JAHKKJ010000048.1, read on the forward strand.
GAAAGGCCGCTGCATCGCGGGTCGCTTTCCCAGAGTAAGGGCAGAGGCGAGTCCGCCCCAAATGTTCCAGGCGTCAAAAGCGGGCAGTAGGGAAGTCGCGCCGCCCCGGCTGAGACAACGGGCAGCGAAAGCACCATTGGCATACTTGCCGCCGCGCTTTTGCATTAAACCCATGCTGCAGAGCGCATTGAGAAAGATCTCCCATCCGGCCGCACTGCCTCCGAAATGAGTCGTCAGAGCTCTGGGGCTTTTTTCTTGCTTGCCGATCCAACCGAATAGATCGAGATGGGTCGCAGTAATCAGAATGCACGAGCGCCAATAGCTGCTCTCGGTGCGCAGCCGCTTAAGATTCCATGCTCTAGCGGGCATGACGCCGCTCCGGTTCGCCCTTCCGGTTTCGGCGCCCGTGGGTTGCCTTTCGATAGAGTTGCTCGTAGCCGTCCACCATCTGTTCTACAGAGAAACGCTGCTGTACCCAGCTCCGACAGCGTGCGCGATCCACGGTTGCGACCCGATGTGTCATCTCGACCATCTCTTCCTCATTTTCGACCAGATAACCGGTCTCGCCGTTCTGGATCAATTCGGGCATCGAGCCGCGGCCGTAAGCGAGCACCGGCGTTCCCGCAGCCATCGCTTCGATGACCACCATACCGAAGGGTTCATCCCACTGTAGGGGAAAGAGAAAGCCTTTGGCCTTGCCCATCGTTTGTACGATGTCGTGATAGGCCATGCGCTCGATATAACGGATGCGATCTCCGTCGATATGCGGCTTGATTTCCTTTAAAAAGTACTCCCCGCTCCAGGGTAGGTGGGTGGTGACGTGGCCGACAATGAGCAGCTTCACTTTGGCCTTTTTGGCAATCCGGATTGCCTCGGCAATGCCTTTCCCGGGGGTCATGCGGCCGACGATCATGAAGAAATCCTCCGGCCGGTCATTAAAAGGAATTTCGTTTAGATTCACCGCGTTATAAACGACCGGAATCGAATCGTCCCCCAGCATGTTTGCTTGAGCGTGGCTGACGCATACCGGCAGGCAACGTGGAAAGTGTTTCTGATAATATTGGTGCAGTTCCTTCTCGATATAAGCGTAGGTGATCAGTGTGGGAACCGTCGTAAGCGCTGAAAAATAGGGGGCGAGGGTGGTCCAGTGAGCATGAATGACGTCGAAACGTTCGGCCTGGCGATAAAGATTGTAGGTGTTGCGCGCCTCATACTCCTTTTCCAGGTAGAAAGTCGATTGAGGATCGTACTGTGTGGCGACCGGCAAGACTGCTTGCAACCTGCAGGTGACCTGCGAATCTCCCGAAGCAAAAAGCTCCACATGGTGCCCGCGCCGATCCAGCTGCTGGCAGAGGTGGTAGACGACACGTTCCGTTCCGCCGTGTGTCTTCGGTGGAACGGAGATATACACGCTGGTGATCTGAGCGATCTTCATGACGGAGCGCCAGATCCATTCTATACCTGTAAGAACGTGCGGCAAGATGCCTCCGATCACGATGACAACAGGTCTTTTCCTTATTGATGCTCCTGTTCCTATTTGAAGGAGTATTGGGTCGTGGTACCTTAACGGACGGCAACATGAATTTCTGGCAGAAGATAGATAAACCCATCATCGGGCTCTCTCCCATGGACGGTGTCACCGACGCCTCCTTTCGCTTCATCACAGCCAAGCACGGTGGTCCGGATGTCACGTTTACCGAATTTGTCAACGTCGAGGCCCCGTTCCACGCGCCACACACGCTGATGAGAGACCTCATGTATTCGGAGATCGAGCGTCCGGTGGTTGCGCAGATCTATGGCCACACGCCGGAAATGTTCTACAAGGTCGCGCATATCGTTTGTGCGCTTGGCTTTGATGGTTTGGATATCAACATGGGCTGCCCGGCAAAAAAGGTTGCGGCCAAGGGTAGCGGTGCGGCCCTGATCCGCACGCCGGAGCTGGCCCGGGCGATTATCCAAAGCGCCCGGCAAGGCATCCAGGATTGGCGCGATGGACAGACTCTCGCCGACCTCGGCATCGACCCGGAGTTCAGCGCTGAGATAGGCCTTATAAACCGGCTCAGGGGCGGACCGGAAATAGGAGCGGCGCGACCCCTAATCCCTCTCTCGGTCAAGACGCGCGTCGGCTACGACCGCATCGTCGTAGAGGAATGGATGGAAACACTGCTGGCGGAGAATCTAGCGGCCATCACGCTTCACGGCCGGACTCTCCAGCAGGGTTACAAAGGCAACGCCGACTGGGACGCCATCGGGCGTGCCGTCGCGATCGCAAAGAATTCCGGGACCCTGATTCTCGGCAACGGCGACCTAAAAGACATGGAGGCGGTCTGTCGCCGTGTGCGTGAAACCGGCGTCGACGGCGTCCTGCTCGGGCGTGTCACTCAGGGCAATCCGTGGATCTTTAGGGCCAAGGACCAGGTGAAGCAGGCGTTGAACTCCGCTGCCGGCCCAACTATCCATTCTCCGTTCGTCAGTCTGGAGGAGCGCTTTCGTGTCCTCCTGGAGCATAGCCGTCATTTTGAAAAACACAGCATGATCCGAAGTTTTGTCGGTATGCGCAAACATCTGGCCTGGTACTGTTACGATTCCCCCGGCGCGGCGGAGCTGCGCGCGCAGATGGTTCGCGTGAGCCGTATCGAAGAAGTTGTCCAGTGCCTTATGGCCTACGCCGGATCGCTCGGCTGGCAATTCGAGCTCGCCGAGCCCGCGCTTCGCGAGCACGACGCACGAATCACGAACGCGGCTTCTTGGCTTTCATGAGACTCATCCTGGCCTCCACGTCGCCCCGCCGTCGTGAGATCCTGTCGCTGCTGGGGTTGCCCTTCGAGGTGATCGCTCCGGAGTTTGATGAACTTCCGTTAACCGATCGGCCCATCGCAGAAGAGGTTCTCGACTTTGCCGTGGGAAAAGCCCAATCAGTCGCGAGACGCCATCCGGCGAGCATGGTCTTTGGCAGCGACACTATGATTCTCATAAACGCTACCAAGATTGGTAAACCTGACGGAATAGCTGACGCGAAACAAATGCTGCGCTCGCTTTCGGGAAAGACACATCGGATTTTCACCAGCGTCGCCGTCCTCGATGATTTGGGCGGGCCGGGTCTCAGGATTGTCGAAGAAGTCGCAGTAAAAATGCGCGGCTACTCGGAGAAAGAGATCGAAGACTATCTTTCTTGTAACGAATCGCTTGATAAAGCGGGCGGCTATTCGATCCAAGGGAAGGGTCGGGCCTTGATCGAGTCCATTCGCGGCGATTACCTGGCGGCTGTAGGCTTGCCTCTGAAGCCGATTGCCGACTATTTAAAAAGTCGCGGCGTCTTCATTCCGTCAGACCTCGACAAGCTCTACTCTGATATGTCATTCCTCAATTGGAAAAGTTTTTCATAAACAACCTTCGTGTTCGTTGCTGGGAAAAGTGACGCATTTTTCCTCGGAGGGCGAACACGATCACGTCCCACCCTCTCATTTTTTTCCTATTTTGTCCCGACCAGGGTTTATTTTCCCGCAGGGATCTTTTCCGGTTCTTCGCTCCGGCGGCGATCACGGTTTCCTTCACCAACGCGTCTATTCCTTTGCCGATGTTTAGTCTTTCTGCTGAACGTTCAAAATTTGGCGACAAGTAACGGTAAGTAACGGTTTTCGTTCAGTCATGCGAATGATTTCTTAAAAATCAGTTGGAATTTCGCAAAGGGGATATGGCATGCTGATTGCTGAACCATCCTCAGAACGCCATGAAACCGCCGGAGTTCGACCCCAACTCTGATCGTAACTGGGCCTGGCCCGAGAAAACTTGGTTCCGGGAGCGGCTGAATGCGTTGCGAGCGCGGGAGCACGAAGCGCATCGCAAGCCCACCAACAACCAGAAAGCATCCGTGGCCATAGAGGCCAAGCACAGCGGCGACCTGGGAACAGAAAAAGCTTAACCAGGCGCCGACCCCGCACGTAAAGTTGTTCTTTAAGTTCCAGGGTTCAGGACCTGCTGCTTGATTGTCAACTCATCGCCTCTTATCCCACTCTAAAAAATCGCTCTGCCTCCGCTCGAAGCCGAACGAAAGCAATCGTCAAACCGCGTGACCAATTAGTAACGTCCTTATGGACAGTTCTCTTTTACTTCCACAACCACAATCACATGACTGATCCTTGAATAGTAGCCACCGGATCGCGTAGTATCCGTTGTCCCATTGGAGGAGTTATGGAAATTTCCGACGCACAAACATTTTTGAGAGATAACCACCATGGCGTGCTCGTCGCCCGGAAGAAAGACGGGTCGCTGCAGATGACGCTGGTTTCGCCGGTGATCGATGCCGAAGGGAAGGTGATCATCACTGCGCGTGATTCGACCTATAAGGTCAAAAATATAAAACGCGATCCGCGGATCTCATTGTTGGTTTACGGCGAGAAGTTTAACGGCTCTAATTACATCCAGATCGACGGCAAAGCGGAGGTTATCGAACACCCCCGGGCCATGGATATTGTCCTCGACTGGCACCGGCAGATCCGCGGTGTTCCCGACAATTGGGATGATATCCGAAAGAAAACTTTATCCGAAGGTCGCATTGCCATCCGCGTCACCATCGAAAAGGCGGGCCCGCAGAGTAAGACCAGAGGACAATCCTAGGCACTTCACGGACGCTGATCCCGCCTTATCCCCAAGTTATCCAAGCAGCCACTGTTGGCCTTTTTGACTTTCACTGCTTGCCTTCCTAGTCCCCGTCGAGTGTTCGGGTAAAGTTTGTTTTGGTTTCTTCACCTATTGCCCAAGTCTGGGCAATGTTCGAGGGGATTTTTCCTTTGTACTGAAGAATTTGTTGGAGTTTTTTTACGGCATTTATTTTGCTCTGCCTCATTCGCCTGCCCGAGCAAGAACAGCTTGATAGACGCTCTGCGAGGGTTTTGTGATTGTCGCGTGAATGGTCAATGGGTACGTTGGATATAGTGCTGCTGGCGACCTTCTGGTACATGCTGAAATCTGTGCCCGGACTCATGCAATTCGTTGGCTACTTTTTCGGCTTTGTATTAGCGTCCTGGGCGTTTGACCAATACTTCCGGCGCGACTGAAACAAAAGCCGCTGCCGTTTAACTTTCCCACTTTAACTGTTTGATCTTCATACTGTCACGGGGGCTTGTCGAAGGGTCCGCCGGGCCGTGACCATAGATCCTGGCAACTCGAACTGAGCCGCGAAGGGGAGACGCCCTACTCTCTGAATTGTGTTCCGCGTTGATTTTTTGACGTTTCGGCTGTCTGCACGGGCTCCCGTGACCGTTCGGACGATGATTGATTGTGATTCATGATCCGAGGAAATGCTTGACTGTATTTATGCAATTGTATGATACAGAGGATGAAGCATTGGAAGTATGAGCAGATGTTAGCCTGACGTTTTTTTGTCAGCAAACCTAAAGGAGCGACAATGGGTCGAATCACTGGAGCTGATCTAATCTGCAGAGCGCTTAAGCTCGAAGGGGTGACCAATATTTTTGGCCTGGCCGGCGATCATATCCTGCCGGTATTAGACACTATGGCGGATCAGGACTTTCATATCACCGATACCCGTCACGAACAGGCGGCGGTCCATATGGCGGATGCCTGGGCTCGTATCACCGAGCAGCCCGGCGTTTGCATGTACACCACTCCAGGATTCGCCAATGCAATTCCCGGCCTCACCAACGCCCTGCACAGCGAAAGCCCGGTCATCTCCATCGCCGGTTGTGCCGACCTCCACGACTTGGGGCGTGGCGGCCAGCAGGAGATCGACCAGGTGCATATGGCTGCCCCGATGACCAAGGGTTCATTCCTCGTCGATGATGCGCGAAGGATTCCTGAATTTATCCGCCGGGCGATGCGCCTGGCTTTCAGCGGCCGGCGGGGGCCGGTTCACTTGACGATCCCTATTGACCTACAAGAAGGGAGCATAGACGAAGAGCAAGTGGAGTTGTACGGACCGGATAAATACCGCGCGAAAGAGTCAATGCTTGCCCATCCGGAAAGCGTGGGGCGGGCGATCGCGTTCCTGCGCCAGGCAAAGAAACCTCTGATTATTGCTGGAAGCGCGGCCGGTTATACTCTTTCCGGTGATGCCCTCCAGCGCTTCATCGAAACCACACGCCTGCCGGTGCTGACGGAAGAGCAATCCCGCGGTTTGATCTCTGATGATCACCCATACGTCTTTGGGTTTTTCGAGCGCGGCTTGAATCGGGCGGCCGCCAAGGTTCGCGAAGCCGACGTTGTTTTGCTGCTGGGACGCAAGCAAGACTTTACCATCGGTTTTTGCCGTCCGCCCCACGTGGGAGTGGATGCTAAGATCGTCCAGGTCGATCCTTCGGCTTTGGAGATCGGTCGCAATCGGGGAGTTGCCGTGGGCATGGTCGGCGATGTCACCAGCGTTTTGGATCAGTTGACGAAGGAAGCCGCCAGCTTCACATGGAAGGACCTTCCGTGGCTGGATGAATTGCGCGAGGCGCGCGCTGCGCAGTCGATATGGGCGGAGAATTTGGCTCGCACCGAAACCCCGATGCATGCCCTGTTTGTTCACAAAACCATCAAGTCTATGCTGTGTCCCGACGACTGCCTCGTCTTTGATGGCGGAGACTTTTGCCATTTCGGTCGTTCTTTATTACCTGCGCTCAAGCCCAAACGGTGGTTTTACGTTTCCAGTTTAGGGATGTTGGGATCTTCGCTACCTACGGCGCTGGCCGCCAAAGTAGCCTATCCCGATTCACGGGTGATTATGCTCACAGGCGATGGAGCGTTTGGCTTCAATGGCATGGAATTCGATACCGCGGTGCGCCATAGACTCAATATCGTGGCGATATTAGGTAACGATTCCGCCTGGGGCATCGACCGGCAAATCCAGCTCGGCTTATACGGCCGGCCCGTGGCTACCGACCTACTGCAGACGCGCTACGAACAGGTCGTTCAAGGCCTCGGTGGGTACGGGGAGTTTGTGGAGCGCGCTGAAGATCTGGAACCCGCGTTACAGCGTGCGTTTGCTTCGGGACGTCCGGCGTTGCTAAACGTTGCAGTTCAGCGGGCGATCAGTCCTCGAGCCGAAGCGGCTATCGGTCGCCGCAAAGCTGCTACCGCCAAGTGATTTAGTCGGCAAGTTTTAACGGGCCGTCTCAAACTCGTCTGCACTCTTGCAGTCTTAAAACTGGTAGCGATCCATAGCGCTGACTGAATCCTTTCGGATACTCACCCGTATCATAAAGTTACTTGCTCTTTGGCCTCCAAAGCCGTGCCAAGCCGACCGTCCTAAAATTCCATTTCTATTCCGCTAGGTTGCTCAACGTCCCCGTAGTGACTCGGGCTGGCATCAACATTGCGCTACTAGTTTGACGGCAGCTGAGGAAACAAATGGAGGGATTTATGATGATACACAGGCTGTTTGTCTCGATGACGGTTGCTGGGCTTCTCTGTGGATATATGGCGATGCTATACGCGCTCATGCGCATCCTAGTTCTTATCGATCATTCTTATTTCCTGAGTCTGGCTATGTAGGGCTTAGGAGCCGACGTGTCGAAGGCTATTTGGAATTTTTCAGTGCGAGTGACTTCTGATAGCGCTGCATGGCTGCTTTAGTTTTGGGACCTAGAATCCCATCGATGGGACCGGGGTCGAAACCGGCGCCTCTCAAGCGCGATTGCTCTTGCCGGATCTTTTCGCTGCTCAGAGTTTGATTCCCACTAGTAGTTATTTTATCGGGCTCAATTCCCACCAGTCTTGCTGCGACCGGATAGCTTTTCTCCTCCGAAGGCACAGATGTTCGTCTATCTGCAGTTTGAAGCTCCCTATCCAAAATTGGCGGCGAATTTTTGAGCATCGTGCACCCTGCTTCAAAACGTAAAAACGCGGCTCTCGTCTTGGCACCCGAAACCCCATCGATTGGACCGGGATCGAAGCCGGTATCTTTCAGGCGTACTTGGAGCAGCCGGATTTCTTCGCTCTTCGGACTGTTACTACTCGCATTATCGAGTCTTGCTGTTTGAGCATCCACCGGGGAGGTTTCCAAGAGGTCTTTGAGGTTTGCGCATGCTGCTTGCAACCGAAGCAGCCCTGATCTGGTCTTCGGGCCGAGAATCCCATCAAGGGGTCCAACATAAAAACTTGCCGCCTTAAGTCGAGCTTGCAACATCCGGACTTCCGCTTTGCTGACAGTTGGATTGGCGGCGGTTGTTGGTGTGATCGTTCGATCATTAGCGGTTTCCACAGGAGTCGATGAGACGGGAGCGGGCGTTGGTTCGGGAGCCTTCGGCGCCTGAACCTCTTCTTTATTCAGCCACCCGCATCCCGAAACCAAGAACAAGAATAACAACGTCTTTGTTACGATTCTTGCCATGGGAGGCCTCCTTAACTGGCGCAAAATGCTCCAAATACGCAAGGGACATGCCGGTCAATTCCGTTACAAATTAGCTACGAAAAAGGCAATTTTTCAGCAGCCTGCAGCTATATTGGGGCTAACGCGGGACATAGTTGTTCAGTCTGGAGAGTCGAATCATTGAACCGTTACACAACGACGGGGCGGAGAAACGGCCTGGGATGTAGCGGTAGTTGGGATTGTCCATCGGTTTGCCCGTCGTTTCGGACTCGTTTCATATCTCGGTGTTCTGCTGATCGCGAAGGAGGAGTTGCTTGGAGTCATCGCCCGAGCTTGCCAAACGGAAAGTGGTTGGCGAGATTAAGTTAGAGCAGGAGAATGCGTTGGGCAATATTCTTAAACAATCCATGGACCTGTTGACGATGATTATTGGGGTTGTTGCACATAACGACGATTGAGGCTGATGCCGTAAGAGTGGAGTACACTGAATTAATCTCTATAGCTCCTCGAGGAACTAACGGCGAATTATGATCTTCCGTCGGGCAAAGATCTCAGCCTCAACTGGGATTATCCGTCTGACCTGCCAAGATGAGGACTGACGGCGAGAAGCTTAGGGATGTTGTACAGAATCTCATCAGCAATGCTAGTAAGTTTTACGGAGAAGGGCCGTGTGACGGTAAACGTACGGCATCTTCCAGAAGCGGATATGTTTGAGCTCAAGGTAACGGATACCGGAATAGAAATTCCCAAAGAAAAGGTTCAATTCATTTTCGATACGAACAGGTGGACAGCTCCGCTACCCGGAGGTATGGCGGTGTAGGGCCAGGACTTTACATTGTGAAGAAATTTACTGATATAGGGTTGATGTCAAAAGCGAGCTAGGTAGAGATCCACGTTCGTGGTACGTTTGCTTGTAGGTGCTGTGTCGTGTGGCTCGGATTCTCAGCGTTCTTACAACGGCTCTGTTCCGTGAAAAAGCTGGAGTACGAGAAGTTTAAATCGGGTTTTCTGAGCAGCGGATGTCCGGATTGGGGCTAGTCCCCGCCATTCGATTGCCGTATGGTAATAGTGCCCAAGGCGCATTCATATACGAAGTCAGGTTCTGCCAGCTTCTTTCTTTGCTGTTCTCTGACTTGGCGTAGACGTTTCTGGAACCAGGTGCCTCTGGGCCAACCTACGCCATTGTGTTCTGAGTCGCGGTCGTTTTCTTGTTGATATATTCCCTGCTTCAGTTTGACTTCGTCAAAAAGAATTCGAAAGCCCATCGTCATCTCCCGCAGTGAACTGCCGGCTGGGTGTTTGCCAATTAAGCTGGAAATGACAGACCCAGCGCGTAAAAAACTTTTATCCCTTGCTAGGATGTCTTTCCCCATCTTCAAAGCGATTTCGAGCTCGGAAAGAAAGTTACTTTATTGTTGATCTAATCGCATATAGTAAACGCTTGGGATATGTGTCAAGAGATTTTATTTGATAAAGAATAGGCGGTCCGAA
>JAHKKJ010000385.1 GCA_020027655.1 Deltaproteobacteria bacterium
CTCTTCAGTGTAGCGGCGGATTGCCGACTGCATGGCGAGGGCAGCATAGCAGGCCCGCACCGCATGATCTTCGTGGGCCAGCGGTGCACCGAACAGCGCCATAATCCCGTCGCCCATGACCTGGTTGACGGTACCTTCATAGCGATGCACTGCCTCCATCATGTGTTCAAGGACTGGGTCGAGGAGTTTGCGTGCATCTTCTGGATCACGATCGGCGAGCAACTCCATCGAACCTTTCATGTCGGCGAACAGCACCGTGACCTGTTTGCGCTCACCTTCGAGCGCGCTCTTAGAGGTAAGGATCTTTTCAGCGAGATGTTTCGGAGTGTAGGACTGGGGGGAACTAAATTGCGCTGCCGCGGTCCCACTGTGCAAAGCAGCTCCGCACTCATTGCAGAACTTATTTGCAGGAGGATTCGACGCCCGGCAGGAAGGGCACAATAACTCAAGCCGCGCCCCGCACTCTCCGCAGAACTTCACCGCGGATGGATTCTCATGCTGACAGCGAGGACACTGCATACGCCTGGCTCCAGAGCTGGTCAACGACGTTACTTATTCAACTTTTCGGCCTGCGGTCAGCACAAGAGGTAAGCTTCTGGGACCGATACCGCACAACGTTTGGATCGTAGCGTATCAGAGAATCAGCTGTTTTCTCAACCAAAGTTTTCCAAGAGAAATTGAAGTAAGCCAGGCAACTTTCCTTCACTTGATACCTCCCCTGGGTTACATTTTTAGATGATTCAATACGACTATTGCACCTTAGGAAGTGCTACTTTAGTATCACCATATGCGTACTGAACTTGTAACGACCTTGAAGCGGAAGGCCACGGAGATCATCTCAGAGGTAGGCCGTAATAGAGTTCCCGTACTGATTACCCACCGTGGACGCCCTGCCGCCTACGTTGTGGATGTTGAGACGTACGAGAGACTCAATCAACGATTGTCCATACTCGAAGGCATTGCCCGCGGGGAGCGAGCCATCGAGCAAGGCCGCGTTGTTTCCCATGCTGAAGCCAAGAAACGCATGGCGCGGTGGCTGAGTTGATTTGGACCGAGCCAGCGCTCAGCGACCTCGACACCATCGCCGACTACATTGCGCTGGACAACCCAGAGGCAGCACGCGATCTTGTCCGGCGAGTATTTCGTCATGTGGAACAGCTGGCCGAGTACCCGCAGAGCGGCTCACGGCCCAAAGAGCTGCGCACTTCGCGGTATCGGCAGATCGTTGAGCCGCCCTGTCGCGTTTTCTATCGCTACGATGGAGAGCGAGCCTTTGTTTTGTATGCGCGGGGAGATGCGCTTGCGCAGGAGTCAGCTCGTCGAGAGAGACCGACGGAACCGGAAGGCCTAACCGGATCAAGAACTGACGAGAATTTCGTGTCGGTGGCCCACCCCCGAGTGGAAGGCATTCGCCTGTCTTTGCATTGGTGCCACACAGACAAATTTACCCTCCTTCCCGCCGAACTCTATTGATCAAGAGGCGACAGCAGGGCAAGAAAGTTGCGCCAAGATACGAAGTAGGCAAAGACTCCTTGTTTTTCCAAACTTCTTGGCGCCCTTTGCGCCTTTGCGCGAGTCACTCCGATTTGGTTGCGGCTTTGCCGCGCTAGGTCCTTCGTGTTGTTTAGTCCGGCTGGCTTGATCCCTTCGACTACATCGGCACTCGGCTCAGCCACTGAGAGTTGTTGGCCGGAGCCACCTGGCCGCGCCACGCACCGCCGGTAGCGCGAGGGAAGCGAGTCCGATGATGACCAGCGTTGCCGCGATCGGACGCGTGAAGAAGATGGCCAAGGAACCATGCGACATCTGGAGCGATTGCTGGAGGGCCGTCTCCATCAGCGGCGTCAGGACGAGCGCGAGCACCACTGGAGCTGCGGGGAAGCCGCTCTTGCGCATCGCATAGCCCACCACGCCAAAGACAAGCATCACCAAGACCTCGGTTACGTTGTTGTTGACGGCGAATACCCCCGTCACAGAGAACGCCATAATGAGTGGGATCAACGTGCTTGAGCGAATACGGAGCAGGCGCACCCACAGACCTATGAGCGGGAGGTTGAGAATAAGGAGGAGGACGTTTCCCACGTACATGCTGGCGATTACGCCCCAGACAAAGTCGGGGCGCTGCTCGAAAAGGAGCGGTCCGGGACGGAGCCCATGGATCATGAGTGCCCCGAGCATGACGGCCGTTGTCCCCGATCCGGGAATGCCCAGGGTAAGCAGCGGAACAAGCGCGCCCGCTGTCGCTGCGTTGTTCGCGCCCTCCGGTGCCGCAACTCCCTCGATAGCGCCGTGACCGAATCGTTCCGGGTGGCGCGACACGCGTCGCTCTAGGGAGTAGGCGAGCATCGACGCAATCGTCGCTCCTGCGCCAGGAAGAACTCCCACCAGGAACCCGATGGTCGTGCCGCGCCAGAGCGCCCCCCGCGAGTCGAGCCAGTCTTTGGCCGTCGGCAGGAGGTTCGAAATCCGTTCCTGATGGAGCATGATGTGCTGATCGCGCTCCACACTTTCCAGGACTTCGGCCACCGCGAAGAGGCCAACCGACACGCTGATGAACGAGAGGCCGTCGGCGAGGTGGATCGCGCCAAAAGTGAAGCGCTCCTCCGAGGACATGGGATCGAGACCGACCATGCCGAGAAGCATCCCGAACGCCGCTGCTGCGATCCCCTTCGCTGGCGACGCGCCAACCAAGCCGGTGACGAGAGTGAGAGCAAAAAAAGTCAGCGCAAAGGTCTCCGGTGGACCAAAGCGGAGCCCCAACTCTGCGACAGGCTTCGCGAGTAGCATAAGCCCGATAACACCCAAGGTACCGGCGATGAAAGAGGCAAACGCTGCCATGCCCAAAGCAGCTCCGGCGCGCCCTTGTCGAGCGAGGGCATGGCCATCGAGGCAGGTCACCACGGAGGAGGATTCTCCCGGAAGGTTAACCAGGATCGACGTCGTCGAGCCTCCGTACATCGCGCCGTAATAAATTCCCGCCATCATGATCATAGCCGTGGTCGCGTTCATCCCAAACGAGAAAGGAATCAGCATGGCTACTCCCGCAACCGGCCCAATGCCTGGGAGCACCCCGATCAGCGTTCCCGCCAGGACACCGAGAAAGCAGTAAGCGAGATTGACAGGCTGCAGCGCGATGGAAAAGCCGGACAGGAGAGCAGAGATTATCTCCACAGTGGCACCGTTCTACCAGCCGAGGAAACCACCGGGAAGCGGTATGCGAAGCCAGACACGGAAGATGAGGAAGAGAAATGCCGCGCTGGCGATCCCGATGACGAGCGCGCGGGCCCGACGGGCCTCGAGGAGCAAGATCCCGACGACCAGGAAAACCGCGGTGCTAATAAGGTAGCCGAGCGGCTGCAGCGCCAGCGCATATAAAAGGAGCAAGACAAAGCCGGACGCGGCGCGCGCGAACCCGCGAGAAGTCGGCCAGGAGACTTCCGGATCCACGGTCGGGCGGGCGCAGAGCCACAGGCCACACGCGGCAAGCACAATCCCGGTCCAGAAGGGAAGAAATGCGGGGCCGAGTCCAAATCCTGTCTGAGCAGGCAAACTTCGGGCGAGAACGCAGGAAGCAACTCCGAGCCCGGCGACAACTAACCCCGAAACTCGCGCAATCACGACCGGCGACATAGCGCTCCTAGCAGGTGGCTGCAAAACTCTGTGTGCAGGCTGCTCAAAAAGATCTCAGAGGCGAGGCGCACATCAAAAAGTCCCGAGTCTCGCGTTTAGCGTCTCGAGTTAACTCCAGACCCGAGACTCTAGACCCTAGACAGCAACTTTCAGAAGCCCGCTATTTGATCAATCCCATCTCGGAAAGGATTTGCCGGGTCTGCTGTGTATCGGTGTCGAGATAGCGCCGAAAGTCCTCCGGAGCCATATAATAAGGAGTAAGGTTGTTCTCCGTGAGATACTTCTCCTGCCAGATCTTCGAATCCGACAAGCGCTTAAAGGCGGCGACCAGCGCAGCCTCGGCTTCTTTCGGGAGGCCCTTTGGCGCCGCCACCCCACGCCACTGCGTGGCGATGACATCGATCCCCGACTCGCGCAGAGTCGGCACGTCCGGTAGGCTTGCGAGCCGCTTGGCGCTCGCGGCAGCCAGGACCCGCGCTTTCTTCGCCTGGATCTGCGTCAGCCCCTCGCCAGGATTTGCCGAGGCGACATCGATGTGACTCCCGAGCAGGTTCGTCATCACCTCACCGCCGCTCTTGAAAGCAATAAAGTTGAACTGAACTCCGGTGGCTTTCTCCACTAGGTGAGTGATGATGGAGTCGATGCTCGGCGCGCTCGAGCCACCGACCTTCACGTTCTTCGGCGCTCGCTTCGCGGCTTCGATCAGGTCGCGCACCGTGCGGTGGGGGGAGTTCGCGGGGACAATCAAAACAAACTCGTCAAGTGCAAGACCGGCGACCAGCGTGTACTCGCGGTAGTCGAGCTTCATCTTGCCGAGGAGCGGCTGGATAATGAAAGAGTTCGTCGCCGTGGTGATCACGTACGGATCGCCGGTCTTCTGCCCCACGTGCATGTAACCTAAAACACCCGACGCGCCGGGCCGGTTCACGACGACGAGCGGTTGCGGCAGAATCTTTTCCTTCTCCATCATCGCGGCGATCGTCCGGGCCATAATGTCACTACCGCCGCCCGCCGCGAACGGGACTGTGAACTCAATCGGCTTTTCAGGAAAGCTGGCTGAGATCG
>JAHKKJ010000386.1 GCA_020027655.1 Deltaproteobacteria bacterium
GATCGGTTACCTTGCGCCGCGCAAGAAACAAGGCATTGGCGATAACCAAACGCGCCATCGCGTCCGCCGCATGGGTAAACTTATATTTGGAGCAGATATCGCCGGCGGCAAAGATTCTCGGATTCGACGTGCGCATGCGCTCATCCACCAGCACGCCGCTGCGCGTAAACTTGACCCCGGCTTGTTCCAATCCCAAACCTTCCAGGTTCGGCTGTCGGCCAACGGAAACTAGAATGGCGTCGCATTCGATCTCCTCAATGCGGCCATCAACGGCTAGGGAGACGCGCTTAGCGGTTCCGGCAGCGCCGACCCGCTGGATGATGCCGCGCGTGACGACTCGAATACCTTCCCGATCCATCTGTTTACGAACTACCGCGGCGGCGTCCTGGTCTTCTTTCGGAAGAATTTCAGCCCCATCGGTAATGACTGTTACCCGGCTACCCAAGCGCTGAAACGATTGAGCCAGTTCGCAACCGATGGGACCCGCGCCCATGACCACCAACCGGCGGGGCAGTTTGGTGAGAGTGAAAATCGTTTCGTTGGTATGGAAACCGGACTCAGCTAATCCCGGAATCGGCGGTTCCGCCGCGCGCGCGCCGGTGGCGATGACAGCGCGATCGAACTCCAGCCGTTTGCCCTCGATCTCCACCATCGATGGTCCTTCAAAGCGGCCGTGACCGATATACACATCCACGCCCAGTTTGCGGAACCTCTCAGCGGAATCGTGTTCACTGATGCCGGCGCGCAGCCGCCGCATCCGCTCCATGGCTGAAGAAAAACTAACATCGGGAGCTGAGGTGCTATGGACACCGAACTCGGTTCCGTTCCGGGAATCGTAGGCCGCACGCGCCGCCCGAATCACCCCCTTAGACGGCACGCAGCCGACATTCAAACAATCCCCTCCCAGAAGATTGCGCTCTATCAAAGCGACCTTGGCGCCGAGTCCCGCCGCTCCGGCGGCGCTGACCAGGCCTGCGGTTCCCGCACCGACTACCACTAGGTTGTATTTGCCGGAAGGCGTGGGATTGACCCATCGCGGCGGATGGCAGTTCTCGATCAACTGCTTATCGTTCGCGTCGTCGACAAGCATCATCTGGTCGACAGTCGTCGGTCTGTGCTCGGCATCGAGCCGCGGTACGTCTGGCGTCATGCCGCTTTCCTGCTGTTGTTCCGCTTCGCGGAAAGCCTTGCGGGCGATGCGCGTCACGACCACCACCACCACCACGGTTGCGAGCAACCCAACGTACTTGAGTATCTGCTGGTAGAAGCCCGCCGACGCGTCCGCTTGCCCCACTAGGGCGTCGCGCGCCACCGCGCCGATGTACACATAGAGAAACGTGCCCGGCAACATCCCAAGCAGATTCGCAAGCACATAAGCGCCAGTCTTGACTGCGGTGAGACCAAGCAAATAGTTGAGCAAGGTAAAAGGGAACGCGGGACTCAAGCGCGTAAGAAAGACCATCTTGAATCCCTGACGACCGATGGCAAGATCGAGAGCGCGAAATTTCGGATTTCCCTCCGCCCAACGCGCCACTTTCTCTCGGAGGAATGTCCGTGCCAGCAAGAACGCGCAGAGCGCTCCCAGGTTGGCCCCCACCAACACCACGAGGAAACCCGTGCGCAGCCCGAACAAGGTGCCGGAGCCGATGGTCAGCGCGCTACCCGGGATGAACAGCACCGTCGTAACGACGTAGGCAAACGCGACGACGACGGGTCCCACCGCGCCGAGGCTTTCCACATAGTGTTCGAATTGATTAAACCATTCGCGAAAAGGCAATAACAAAAGCGCGACCACGATATCGACGGCTATAAAGATGATCAGGGCAATCTTGCCGGCTCTCATGTTGTCTTCCTTGGTCTTTCGTGGCCTCGTTCAGATTGCTGCCAGCCGAGACAAAACCGTATATATCAGCCCCGCCATCAGCGCTGCGGTTGGGAGCGTCAACAACCAAGCTAAAAGGATTGTGCGGATCACGTTCCAGCGCGCTTGTCCGTTAGCGACGCCGATGCCGAAAAGCGCGCCGCAGGAGACATGAGTGGTTGAAACGGCCAAGCCCCATTTGGAAGCGAAGATGACGAGAAAGCTCGTGACCAAATTGGCCAAGAATCCTTGATCGGGATCCATTCCTGTGATGCGCTTGCTGACCGTCTCCGCCACTCTTCTGGCATTGATCAATCCCCCGAGGGCCATGACGGCTGCCACGAGTATGATGGACCAAGTTAGGTCGAGCGTGCCGGCAACCAAACCCAGCGCGACAATCTTTGGCGTATCATTAAGGCCGCGAGCGAAACTAACGGCGCCAGCACTCAGGAAGTGTCCAGCGTCGAGTATTCTCTGGCCGTTCAATCCGATCCAGGTTCCAGAAAGCGGCTTTGCGCAAGCCCGCTCATTGTCTACTATTACGCGCAGTCCGATCACCGATTGAGACATGACAATTCCTTCCGGAGTGACAGCTCTAGGAAAGGCTTCGCAGCCGATGCAGATGCAAGTCTCCTTACTGAAACCGACAGTTCTGAGCCCTCGACTCAACAACGGGTAGCCAAAGATGGCCAGTATCACGGCCAGCAGCGGGCTTACCAGGAGCGGTAGAAAAAAACTGGTGAGAAGCGTGTAAAAACCGAGCTGAAACCCCACCGCTACGAAACCGCTACCGAAAAGAGCGCCAGTTAAACTGTGGGTGGTCGAGATGGGGATACCACTCTTCGTTGCCAAAAACACCGTCAACGCGGCGCCGAGTATCACAGCGGCGAGAAAGGGTTGCGATTGCGTGAGAAACGCGGGCACCACGCCTTTTCCTTGAAAGATCGAAATAAGTTTGGTGGCGAGAAAAAGTGCCGTGACGGAACCCGCGAGGGTCGTGAGTGTCGCCCACCATAAGGCCTTGCGATAGTCCGTGGTGCCGCTCCCAAACAGCGTCGCCACTCCTTTGAAGTTGTCATTGGCGCCGTTGGCATACGCGACAAACAGAGTGGCCCCAACGATGATGGCTGGCCAGAAAGACATTTTTTTTTCCTCCGTTAATTCAGACTAAGGCGCCGCCGCAGCTGCTACCGGGACCCGCAGTGCAGGCGTAGCAATGGTTGCCGACGATGATGGATTGGCCAGCCACTTGATCAAGAGTCAAAGAATCAATACTAAGCGGCTTACCAGCGGAGTCGCGCAGGGGGAGATCAAGCATTTGATTGAAATCACAGTCATAGATCGCGCCTTCCCAACCAACGCTAATGAGATTGCGACACATCACTTGATCAACGGTGGCAGGGTTAAAATTGGACTCGAGCAATTGAACATACGGATCATACTCGCCGCGCAATTTCAGATGGGTGGCATAGCGGGTGATCGGCATGTTGGTCAAACAAAAAAGATGATTGAACACGATGCCGAACTGCTCGCGGAGAATGCGCTTGTAGTCCTGCTCCAGTTTTTCCTGCGGCGGCGGCAGGTGTGGGCCGACGGGGTTATAAACGAGGTTCAAGATCAGATCGCTTTGCGGCTGGCCGTAACCAAGTCGATTGAAGATCTGCAGCGCGCGAATGCTCAAATCGAAGGTGCCTTTGCCGCGCTGGCGGTCTACGTTCTCTTCGGAATAGCAAGGCAACGAACACACTAGCTCAACTCGGTTCCGCCTGAAGAACTCCGGCAAGTATTCCTTACCTGGCTCAAAGACCACCGTCAGGTTGCAGCGATCCATCACATGGCGCTTCATGCCCACCGCAGATTCGACCAAATAGTCGAAGTGTGGATTCAGCTCCGGCGCGCCGCCGGTGATATCCAGGGTTAGAATATCCGTGGCCGCTAGAAACCTCACCACGGCATCGACGGTTTCCCGGCTCATCATCTCTTTACGATTTGGGCCTGATTCGACGTGGCAGTGAATACAGGCGAGGTTGCAGTAGCGCCCCATGTTGACCTGAAGAACATCGACAGCGCGCCTGTTTAGCCCGTTGCCGCTTAGATTTAACTTTTGCGCGAAAGGTTGCATTGAAGATCACCCTCACCTTGATCCGTCGAGGGAGAGGAAGGTGAGGTAACACTTATCGTGCTCGCGTGACTCTCTCCATCTCCGTGTCTCCCCGTCTGCCTTTCTCCTTGTCTGTATCCTAAGGACAGCAGTTTGAGCCCGGGCCGCAAACACTGCTGGAGATCTTAGTCACATTGTACTCCAACCCTTTACTCTCGCGCGGATGGCGCTTGTGATCGCGCGAACAATCGAAGACGCCGGCATTGGCCGGTGTCACTTCTTCCCGCGGCGGCACCGGAATGAATTGCCCCTCGTAGGGCGGCTGGGAGTACAGTTTAAAGGTCTTATCGCAGACGGCGATGCGCACGCCGCGCGGCAGCGTGTGCCCGTCGTCGTCGACCACTTGTTTCCAAGGCCCACGGTAGATGACTGCTTGATTGCGCTCAAGACATGGCCCTTCTTTGCCCTTGTATGCGGTCACCGTCACGGCGCGGAACTCGACGCCCTCGACAGTTTGATAAGCCTCCGAGCGAAACTCTTCGATTTTGATGCCGCAAAACTTGGCCTCTTCAAAGGCGCGCAACAACTCTGCTTCTTGGAAAGCGCCGGAGACGCAGGCACTCCAGAGATCGGGATCGTCGGCGAGATGCTCAGGCACCGGCTCATCAGTTACGATGTCGGAAATCGCGACGCGGCCGCCGCGCTTGAGCACCCGGTACATCTCGGCGAACA
>JAHKKJ010000387.1 GCA_020027655.1 Deltaproteobacteria bacterium
TACTGCCTTTACCCATCTCGCTTTTCACTCCGATCTTGCCGCCATGCATTTCGACCAGCTTCTTTGAAATGGCGAGACCGAGGCCCACGCCTCGCGATTCTATGCCGGGCCGAGTGAGCTGGTAAAACTCATCGAAAATTCTCTCTGCTTCTTCAGCAGGAATGCCTGGCCCCGTATCACCGATCGTCACCTCTGCCCAGGCTCCGCCATTCATTTGGGCCGACACCATGACTCTACCCTGGGGTGAAGTAAATTTGATTGCGTTTCCAATCAAGTTTGTCAGTACTTGCGCAATCCTATCTCGGTCTGCCCAAACTGTCGGGCTCGCCTCAGTGGAGATGACCTGGATGTTGATGAGCTTCTGCTCTGCAACAGGCCTGAGGCTGTTGGCAACTTCCCGAACCAAGCTTGCAAGAGCGAACGGCGCTGGCCTGAGCTCCACCCTCCCCGCCTCGATGATCGAGAGATCCAAAAGGTCCTTGATGAGCCTTCCGAGACGATCACTGCTGGCTCGGATATCGGAGAGGTATTCGCGTTGCTTATCATTGAGTCGGCCGGTGATGCCGTCAAGCATATTGGCCGCCAAACCCACGATCGCGGTAAGAGGTGTCTTGAGTTCATGCGAGACATTGGATAAAAAGCGCGACTTTAATTTATCTAGTTCTTTGAGCTGATCGTTTGCAGCCACAAGTTCTCTCGTCCTCTCTGCTACCTTCTCCTCCAGGCGGCTGTAGGCCTCTTGGAGGGCCCCAGCCATCCTATTGAATTCTCCCGCGAGCGTTTCGATTTCATCCCCAGTCTTTAGGTCAACCCGAAAGCCCATGTCGCCACTGGCGATGCGGTCTACTCCTTCGCCCAGCACTCGCAGCGGACGAATCACTCGACGTGCCACAAAGAAGCTCGCGAAAAGAGCCAGCGCAAGGCCGGTGAGAAGCAGGCCGGAGGTACGCAGCAGAGAGGAGTAAAGAGCTTCATGCGCTTCCTCCACTGGTCTCTCGATGAAGACTGCCCAGTCTAGTCGAGGAACCAGCGCAAAGGAACTGATCACTTGCTTTCCCTGAAGATTGCGAGCAACCGTTAACGCCCGTCCGTGGTCATCTGAAACAGGCTGGAAGGCAGCCCACACCTGATCGAGATCGGATACCTTCCGCCCCCGCAACACTAGACTGATGTCCGGATGGGCGATGAGCTCACCTGAACGGGAAACGGCGTATGCGTAGCCCGCTTTTCCCGGCTTGATGCCAGACACCACGTCCCAGACATATTTAAGATTCACCTCCGCCTGCAGGACACCGACGATATTTCCCTTAAATTCCTCAATGGGAAGAGCCATCGTCATGTAGGGCTCAGATCCGCGCACAAGATAGACCGGACCAAAGTAAGAATGGCCCTGCTTGGCCCTTTGAAACGCCGCTGAGCCGGAGATATTTGTTTCCCTATTTACGGAAGAAACCAGCAAACGCAATTGCCGCGCCTGTTGGATTCCGTCGACGCTTATGATGACCGCCTCTGTTATCGCCGGCGCCAGGAAGAGAAGCCGCTTGAGTTCAAACTTGTAATCGGACGACGTCTGCCGGCCGATATCCAAACCCTTGGCAGCCGATCTCATGCTGGTCTCGACATCTTGAATGAACTTTTCGATCTTTACGGCAGCCACGGTCGCGGCCTCTTTTTGCAGGAGAGCGAGCTGTTCCCTATTCTCATGCACCCGAAAGTAAATCTCCAAAAGGCCGCTGACGATCAGTCCTCCCGCAATCAGCAGGACTGAAATGAGAAAATAATGGCGCAATAGCCGTCCCCGCTGGCGTCCACGGAAGACCTGAACAACGCGAAGAGCTCCAAAATTTTCGATTTTGGATTTTAGGTTTTCAATCAGGGACCTAAGAATTCTCATGGCAATATGAGACGTTTGTTTTCCGCTTAATCCAAAATCGGCAATCTAAAATCGCAAATTATTTTATCACCTCATCCGCCCACCTAAGCACATCGTAGGGGATAGGTTAGCCCAGCTGCTTGGCCGTGTTGAGATTAATCACCAACTCAAACTTTGTCGGTTGTTCGACCGGCAGATCGGCGGGCTTAGCTCCCTTCAGGATTCTGTCCACGTAATATGCTACGCGCCGGTAGCTGTCCACGAGGTCCGCCCCGTAGTACATGAGCCCGCCGGCATCTACATATCCCCTGTTGCCGTACACCGACGGTAACCGGCTCTTTAACGCCAAGCCGGCGATCCGTTTTTGGTTAGCAGCCATTAGCGGGGCGCCGGGCACGTAGAGTCCATCCGGGCGCTGCTTGTTTAGCGCTGCGAATACCTTCTCGAAACCGTCCGCAGCTCGTACTTCCCAAGAGCGAATAGTCAACCCCAGCGCACGCGCCGGGACTGGGAGAACCTCTTTCACCTCGCGTACTGTGGGCGGATTGGCCGGATCGTAGAGAACCGCAACACGGGCAAGTTTGGGAACCGCTGCTTTGAGCAGTTCCAGGCGCTTACCGCCCAGTTCTCCGGAAAGGAGAGTGAGGCCGGTAACGTTGCCGCCGGGACGGGCAAGGCTTTCAACTAGGCCTGCCTCGACAGGATCGATCCCACCGCCCATCATAACGATGGGAATCGTCTTGGTCGCATTTTTGGCCGCCTGGACTATCACGCTCCCTCCTGCTGCCACGATGATATCAACCTTGAGACGCACCAAGTCGGCCGCAAGCTCAGGGAACCGATCGGGCTTCCCCTCCGCATATCGGTACTCCATGGCGATGTTCTGTCCTTCTACGTAGCCAAGCTCGCGCAGAGCTACACGAATCGCCTCGGAACGGGAGGACTCACGAGCCGGCTCGAACTGCGATAGATACCCTATCCGGTAGACTTTCTTCGGCTGCTGCGCCTGAGCCACAGCCCCACACATTGCGATTGCGACACCGATGGCGACAATCCCCGTCCATTTTCGATTTTGGATTTTCGATTTTAGATTGTCGAACAAAGAATCCCGGAATCGCATCCAAGATCGTTCAATCATGCTCTTCTCCCTTTAATCGAAAATCGGCAATCTAAAATCGAAAATTCATTTGATGACTTTATTCGCCCGCGCCAGCACTTCCGGCGGGACGGTTAGGCCGATCTGTTTCGCTGCCTTCAAGTTGATCACAAACTCGAACTTCGTCGCCTGCTGCACCGGCAAATCAGCCGGTTTGGCTCCTTTCAAGATCTTGTCCACGTAAACAGCCGCGCGCCGAAATTAATCAGTGTAGTCCACCCCATAGGACATAAGACCACCCTCATCAACAAACTCCTTCTGTGGGTAAATAGCCGGCAACCGGTATTTGCCGGCAAGCTCCACGATCCGCTTTCTTTCGGCGAAAAACCGGCTACCGGGGGCCGTCATAATCGCGCCCACCTGCTTCTGCTTTGCGGTTTCAAAGGCGCTCTCAAAACCTTTGGCGTCGGGTTGAGTGTCGATCTCCTCCAATTTTAGCTTCAGTGCCAGAGCCGCAGGCCTGAGCTCTTTCGATTGCGGGTCTCCTGGTACGCTGCTGGCTCCCGGCGATCGCAGAAGCCCAACTCGGGTGAGCTGGGGGACTACGTCCTTGAGTATCTCTAGCCTTTTGGTATTTAGCTCGGGCGTTAAAGCCGAGAAACCGGTGACGTTGCCTTCCGGGTGCGCCAGACTGGCAACCAAACCTTGACTCACAGGGTCCGTAGAGGTCGTCATCACGATGGGGATGGTACTAGTTGCTTTCTTCGCCGCTAACGGCGTCGTTCCCCCTGAGGTCACGATCAGATCAGCCTTAAGACGAACCAGGTCCGCCGCAAGCTCAGGCAGGCGCTCATTCTTTTGCTCGGCAAACCGATACTCGATGGTGATATTCTTTCCCTCGATCCAGCCAAGCTTGGTCAGCTCTTGTCGAAACGCCTCCAAGAGGCCCTTGCGCCCGGAAGCAGTGCTATTATCCAGGTAACCTATGCGGGGGACTTTTCCTCCCTGCTGCGCTTCTGCCCTCGCCCCGCACACCGTGAGCGCGACGACGATTGCAAAAAGCCCCACCACTACATTTTGGATTTTCGATTTTGGATTTTCGATTGTCGGAAGGATACTATGAGGATTTTGGATGCTTCGACCTGTCTCAGCACAGGTTTTCGATTTTCGATTGTCGGAACCGGACACTCGCTCCGAAGAAAATACTTTCATGCGTCTTCCTCCTCAATTGTCATCAATCATTATGCTTCGCCCTAGACCATGAAAACCCTCACCCTTCCCTCTGGAAGAGGGCAAGGGTGAGGGAATCTTCCTGAGTTGATGGTCCATTTTCGGAGGAAACCAAGGTCAAGTGCCCCGCGTCAAACGGTGGGTAAAAATTAGAGCCTTTTCTGACCCGGCGTACTGCATTATGGATACTCGGCGATCGCCGCTATAGCCGGGATGATCTCTGCAATCGCCGTGGGTGAAACTTGTTTTAACACTGGGTTTCAGCCACGCGAGTGGAGCGAGCGGCGGCCTGAAAGCTACAGTTAGGCTAGATGCGATTCGTCGGGCTTCTTGCCTCAACTCAACCGACGCGCTCAGGCAGCCTGTTCTTTTATCTCACTCGGATGCAGGGAAAAATACTCTCTCAACTCAAGATTCATGCGATCGATTTCGGCGAGATACCCGCCTGCCGATAACCTATAATTCTGCGGATTGGTTTCGACTTGGCGTAGTTTCTGAAAATACCTGATGCGTTCTTTCGCCGCCTCAAGTTCTTGATCATTCCGAATCATCGCTGATCACCTCCACGATTCCACGTCGGGTTTTATCGCGTTTGGTTTGCCAGTGCTCCAGTGCCTCCTGCTCCCCGCCCAGCCAGCCGCCGAATCCAGAATACACTGGCACCCTCTACATTTTGCCCAGCCAGATGGTCGAAAATGAGGGCTGCCTCACCACGCACCTGATTGGCGTCAAACGAATCCTCCATGAGCATAAAGATGTCGACATCACCGGGGTCGGGTTTGGCCGTGACGAAGGAGCCGAACACGACAAACCTTGCCACCTGCCCGGTACCGATGGCCAGCTTATAGATGCGTTCCAGTCGCTGTCCAACGAGACGTCGCTCTACGGTGCCTGTTCCGAAATGTGTCAGCACTTCAGCCAGCGTTGCCTGATGATTCCCTACAGGCAAGCCGCCATCATGGTCAAATTCCGGCCACTGCTTCACTGGGCCTGATTACTTTCTTTTGGAACATATGCGCTTCATAACCATATTGAAGAGACTCTACGGCATTTGTTAACTGCTTGCCAGAGACGACAGCGCCCTCAATCTGAGAGTACAGATGCGCCTGGTTTTCGCCTGCACCCCCTCTTTCATTCTCCCCCGTCGAGGCTGTGTCGCAATACGCTGTTCACCTGTCGATCCACGCAAATCTCCCCTGGCCCCTCTTTTTCAAAGAGGGGTACTGCTATGAGACTGTGAGGAATTAAGAACTAGATGTAAGGAATTCCCCTTTTTTTCAAAGGGGGATAAAGGGGGATTTTTCACGCACCCTGATCGCAGGACCCTTGTCGAACCAATGAACTCGATTGCGACACAGTCTCTCGAGGGGGAGAAAAGATATTTCGAACAGCCAGCAATCGAGGTTAAATCCACTCCTCCTCT
>JAHKKJ010000388.1 GCA_020027655.1 Deltaproteobacteria bacterium
GGTGTTGCAGGTGTGAGTACGACGTACAGAGGGAGATGTATGGAGGCTACTATTATAGAGGCCGAGGTGATCGAAGCGCTGCGGTCCTGCTTCGATCCAGAAATCCCAGTCAACATCTATGAGCTAGGATTGATTTATGATGTGAAGGTCGATCCCTCAGGCGCGGTCGGAATCCGAATGACCCTCACCTCGCCCAGTTGTCCAGCGGCGCAATCATTGCCTGCAGAAGTGCAAGCTAAGACGAGGGGTGTTCGCGGTGTAACGGACGTCACGGTCGATGTCGTCTGGGACCCTCCCTGGGAACCGTCCAAGATGTCCGAAGCCGCTAAGCTTCAGCTTGGCTTCATGTAAGAGGGGAATTTCTGAAAGCAAATTCTTGCGCCAGTCGGCAAGCCCACGGATGGGTCGGTTTTTTTCTTCAGTAAAGGCATCTCGTACTCTGCCGCCTTCTCCCAATGTTCATCTATACCGCGTCATCTCCCGGATATCTTTCCAGATGATCACGATCGGGTGTGCCTACCTGCGGTGCTGGCAATAATTCTTTTTAGAATTGTTCAATATTAGACAGCAACGCTTGGCGAGTCGGCGCAGCATGAGGACCAAAGGACTGTGGTGAGCAAATACGAGCGTAAGGCTCGCCTAGAGGAACGAGGGCAATATGGCGCGTTATGCGGTCGATCTGCGAGACCGAGTGATCCGACGGGTGACTCAGGAATACAACGGGGTGGACAATAAGCGTTTTTTTCTGATCGAAGCGGGTTCCGCGAAACAGGCATGGGCAAAGGCCAGCCGCGCATCAGCAACGATCGGCAGCGCCGATTGTGGTGGCTGCCCCCATCGTCATTGTAGCGCTTGTGAAGAATGCTCCGTCACAAAACGATACTCGGACTACTGGATTTGTCACTGTTGCGGGGAATTAAACCCGCGTGTTCGAAATTTGCATTGAAGGGGTGCTTATATGGACTGGGAGAAAATGAAATTCGGTTTGTTGAGCGCGACCGGAGGCGCGATAGTACTAACCGTTATCGGCTTCAACTGGGGTGGCTGGGTGACCACCGGTTCTGCCGAGGCGATGGCTAAGGAGATCGCTGCAAATGCTGTCGCCGAGCGCTTGGGATCAATTTGTCTCGCACAGGCTAACCGGGACTTACAGAAGGGTCAGAAGATCAGCGAAATGAAAGGGCAAGATGTTTGGCAGAGAGGCCGCTATATAGAAAAGCAGAGTTGGGCGATCATGCCGGGGGATGAGAAAGCCGACAGTAAGGTTGCCGATGCCTGCGCTAAATATTTTACAGAGACAGATTTCATAGCCCGGGAGGGCGATTCCATTCAAATCGCACGTTAACGACAACTCAATCGAGCGCGGCGGGACAATGAAAAAAGGAGGTACGCGATGGGAGACAAAGGCAAGAAGGATAAGGACAAAGCTCGGAAACAGAAGATAAAAAAACAGGCACAAACGGCAAAAACGAGTCTGGAGAAACTACCGACAAAAACTCCTGCATAGAAACCATGGGCGTTTAAGTGGCGTTCCATAAGTCCAGCGATCGATGCATACGGTTACGATTGTGGAGTAATCCAATTCACTCGAGTTATTGCTGCTACCGTTCGTGGCACATGAGAGTTATGCAGCGTCATCTCCGGTATCGGGCGAAAATTCAGACTCGAATATCTCGGCCAAAAGACGACAGATATCCGTTGCCGACAGGATGCCGGCAAGTTTTTCATGATGAAGAACGATCGCGGACCCCGCATGACGCTTCGCCATCTCAAGAGCGACTTCGTTGAGCGGCGTGTCGAAGGCAACGATATACGGATCATCAGCCATAATGTCACGGACTCGGATGCGTGCCCTGTCTGTAATTGGCAGGAACCGATCGCCTAAGTGATACAGGTCTCGCTCTGAAACAATTCCGACAACTCGACCATTCTGCTGCACGGGAATATGATGGATATGGTGCTCGCCCATCAAGCGCTCGACTTCTCCAACCTCATTATCCGTGTCAACAAAATAGGGGAAAGGGGTCATGACGGATCCGACGTAAGGAATTTTCTTGTACTTCTTCATATAAATGGCTCCTTGGAATAACCGCTACCGCGGCGTCTATTGATTTTTTGGGGTGGGGCGGACATTGGTATTGACTTATGGATGAGCTTTCTCATAGCATCTCGTCATGGCGCGTAAGCCACAAACTTTTTATCACGTTAATAGCCAGCAGGCTATATTTTTCGACGATTCGGATCGAGTATGACCTAGACCGATTGAAACATCGAGTGAGTTGGAATACGTGTAAAGGAGCTCAATACACACGGTAGATACCTATTAATATTTGGACCAAAAGGGGATACGAAAATGCGTCCATACAAGAATCATCCGATTTACGGGATCGCAGTTCCAAAACCGGGGAAGCTATGGCAACCCCGAGGCCTAGTGTTTGCTACAGATCAAAACTCGACGATAGAAATCAAACGCCTGGAATCCGCCGACTTAACTTTCACGACTAAGAAAGAAGCCGAAGAGCACGCACTCAACCTATGTAGGGCATGGATTGATGAGCATGGAGCGGAGTCTGATAGCACGCTCTAAAGCCGCTCCAACCGCTCTTTCGTATTCTTTGAAGATTTTGTAATCGAGCCCACAGTTCTCGTTTCCTTCTAATGATATCGACTTCCGATCGATCAAAGCGCTAGCGGGGATCGCTTCCGCTTCTGCAATTCAAGCACACTGCTTATTCGCTGGCTCAACAGAGATAAAACTTGACAACGAGAGTTTAGTGACTACTTTTAAGGAAGCTAGGCATAGGGTTTCCTTCCTCGGTTACCTGAAATTCTTCACGTAAGCCCACAATTTCCGACCCTCTCACCAGTCCAACCAAGGAGGTTGAAATGTATACGCGCAACGTCAGTATGAAGCTCAAGACCAATAGTGCGCCTGAGTTTACCCGCACTCTTGAGAACGAGGTTATTCCCATGCTCCGGAAACAAAAGGGATTCAGGGATGAGATCACCCTCGTCGCCCCAGAACGGAATGAGGTAGTAGCCATTAGTTTCTGGGATAGGAAAGAGGACGCGGAATCTTACAGCCGCGAGAAGTATCCTGAGATCTTGAAGACCCTGTCGAAGGTGGTTGAAGGTACTCCCAGAGTGGAGTTGTTTGAGGTCGCGAACTCGACTTCGCACCAGATCGCCGCTAAAGCGGCCTAACCAGAGAGACCTGCGGTTCGGGGAGCGGGGGTTATCCCCTTCCCCGGATCGCAATGGTAAATAGCGTGAGGTCTTATGAGCGGGATATTTTCGATTTTAGTGGGCGGAATAACCGGTTGGTTGACCGGAACATTGATGGGGAAAGAGGGGTACGGGAAAAGATTACTAGGCGATTATACTAGAAGCTTAGATATTTTCTTCGGGATCGTCGGTGCCTCTATCGGCGGTTATCTATCTTTCTGGGCCGTCATCGGAGAGGCTAGCTCTTTTAGCCGTTATGCGGCCGCAGCCCTCGGCTCCATTGCTCTTGTGGGATTTGTCCGGCAAATCTCCGCAGGATACTCACCTTTTAGGGGCGGGAAGCGATTCATTTCGTTTTGAATGAGTGCAGTTCGCTCTATAGGAGATGGCAAAAGGTTCTTCGGAACTCATAAAGGAGAAAGAAGTGAATACTTTTTGGTTCTTTGCGATTCCATCGATGCTGGTCATCTTAGGGATGATATTGAATAATTTTCAAGTTGTATTTGCTCGACCTCAATATTCATTAGAGGAAGATCCGGCTAAAAAACTCGCAGCCGAACGGCGTTTTTTCGATCTACAGAGAGTTCGATTCTTGAAACGGCAGAAAAGGGTCGGTCAATATGGGTGGCTGGTTCTGGTGGCCTTCGTTGCGTTCTCCTGGTGGCTGTATTTGGATACAATCAATAAAACAACAGCTTCTAAACAAATAGCTGCAATTCAAACACTGCCAGTAGTTGAAAGTGAAGACATGGTCCTATCTTTGACGCTCAGCGATGGGAATAATATTCAATACCTGATCAAATCACCAACCTTGACCCTGACGCTTAGCGACGAGACTAATACTCAGTACATTAAATTACCAAAAGCGAAGACACTGGGTGTGACTGGAAAAGAAGGACTCTCGAACGAGGCAGTTCAAGGCTGGCGGCTAACAAGTTTAGGAACCGCTTTGAGTATTGGGGATGTCGGAGTGCCTCTTGGCATCGCTCTGAATATCTCGAAATAGGGATCGATAATGGCCAAGGAAGCATCTATTCCTTGGTGCGAGAAACTCGTACCTGGTTGCAATGTCCGTTAAAGCGTACTGATATCGAACGAGAGATTTAGATGTTGCACGATATTTATACCCGTCCGCTCAAGGACCTGAGGATATCAGTTACCGACAGGTGTAATTTCCGCTGCACCTACTGTATGCCTTTTGATGAGTATGAATGGATTGATAAAAAGGAGCTCCTTACTTTTGAGGAAATTGCCAGACTCGCAGACCTCTTTGTCCAATTAGGGGTGGATAAGATCAGGCTCACCGGTGGGGAGCCGCTCTTGCGGAGGGATCTAGAAAAATTAATCAGCAAGCTTTCATCTCTAAATGGCTTAGAAGATTTGTGTCTCACGACCAACGGCTCGCTGCTCGCGGAAAAGGTTTCTGCCCTTAAATCTGCGGGACTAACGCGGATCAACGTAAGTCTCGCTTAATTCTGAGAAGTTCGCCCGGATACGAAGGCGGGGCGATCTGGCAAAGGTGCTGGAGGGCCTTTTTGCTGCCAAGCACTGCGGCCTCCATCCTATCAAGATCAATGTGGTGGTCGAGCGCGGTGTCAACGACGATGACATCATCGACCTGGTGGAGTTCTCCAGGAAGAACGGATTTGCTATCCGCTTTATCGAATACATGGACGTGGGCAACTCGAACAACTGGACTTCGGAGAAGCTGGTCGCCAAAAAAGAAATTCTCGATATCATCGATGCTCGTTACCCCCTAAGAGAAGTGGGCAGAGACAAGGGGAGCGCTCCGTCTATGGATTACGAGTTTATCGATGGCCGGGGCGAGATCGGGGTGATCGCGTCGATCACCGAGCCGTTTTGCTCAACTTGCACCCGAGGGCGGCTCACGGCTGATGGGAAATTAGTAACCTGTCTGTTCTCTGCAACCGGGTATGATCTCAAGGCACTGCTGCGAAACGGAGCCACCGACGAAGAAATAATCGAGATTGTTAGCGCGATTTGGCGAAAAAGGACAGATAGATACTCCGACGAAAGACTCGAAGCGATGAATTCGGGCCGCGGTTATAGGGCAAAGGATCATAAGAAAATAGAGATGATCACCTTGGGAGGATGATCCGGCGATGGACACGTCTGATCGCCATCGGGATCATCGCCGGCCTCAAGGCAAGACTTACAACGCCATGACTCCAATGCCCGAACCGCGAATACGTCCCACGGCTTCGTTTCTTAATTACACGCCGGTCCCCTTGGCCTTTGGTACCAGCGGATTGCGCGGCCTGGTCAAAGACATCACCGACCTCGAGGCCTATATCAATGTCAAAGCTGCGCTCCGGTATTTGTTGAGCATTGGCGATATTGGTGCGCACAGCGCAGTGGTTATCGCCGGTGACCTCCGTCCCAGCACCGACCGTATCATGCGCGCCTGCGCCCAGGCGATTGTCGACTCGGGCTGCCGGGCAGAGAACGCGGGCAAGATTCCTACACCCGCGTTAGTCTCGCATGCCATCTCCACCGGACGCGCCGGTGTGATGGTGACCGGCAGCCACATTCCATTCGATCGTAACGGTATAAAAATCAATAAAAGCGTCGGCGAGGTGCTGAAGTCCGATGAACCCGGCATCACACGCGAGATCGAGCGCGTGCGCGTCGAGGAGTACAGCCGGACCGCGACCACATCGGCCTTCGACGCCTCTGGAACGTTCAAGCGGGCGCCAGACCTGCCGCCCCTCGATCCTGCCGCCGAGGAAGCCTACGTCCGTCGCTATCTGACCAGTTTCACCCGCGGCGCTCTCTCCGGCCTGCGCGTTCTTGTGTATCAGCATTCGGCGGTGGGCCGCGATATCTTGCCGCAGATCCTGCGCGAGCTCGGCGCCGAGGTGGTCACTGCCGGGCGCAGCGAGACGTTCGTTTCCATCGATACGGAGAACATCACCGACGAGCAGCTCGATCGTCTGGAGGAGCTTGCCGTCGCTGCCGAAGCGAGCGGCCGCCCGCTTCACGCAATCGTGTCCACGGATGGCGACTCCGACCGGCCGCTGGTGACGGCGGTGCTGCCTGCCGCCGAGGTCCACCCGGGCGGCCGGCGCGTGCGCTTTTTGCCCGGTGATCTTCTTGGCATCGTGGTCGCCGAATACCTGCGCGCGGATGCTGCTGCGGTCCCAATTAGCGCCAACGATGCGGTCGAGCGACGCATGGGCGAGCGCAGGGTTGCCCTCGAGAAGACCAAGATCGGATCGCCCTA
>JAHKKJ010000389.1 GCA_020027655.1 Deltaproteobacteria bacterium
CTAAGTCACCTGCGCCTGGTGCTTTTGTTCTCTCTCTCCTTCGACGACGGAGTGTGAAAGGGGAGGGAATAGGAGAAGACGCAGCGAAACCCCGGTTGCCGGTTAGGCTCTAAGATTTTCCTACTCCACTTCCAACATCGCGTCCGCCAGCGCGCCGCGCAAAGCACGATCGATCAATAACCCGTCGCGCGTCGCCGTTAGCACGGCTTGCGCAGTCGTTTCGCTGTCAACATAGCGCGTAAATATCGGCTCGAAGATATCCGAGTGGTCTTCGTCGGCGACGGCGTGCACCTCAGTTTGGAAATCCTTCTCCGCTTCTTTGGCGCCAAGCTCGGCTCTTTGCTTGCGCTTCCAGCGCTCAACCAATCCCCCACCCTTAATGATCGCGTTGTTGTTGCGCCGTTCAAGGATGTGCGAGTAAACCAGCCCTTCGAGCCACGGCTTCTCACGCGCACAGTAGAGCCAGGCGTAATAAGCGGCCTTTGCGCCTGGAGCAAGCAGTGATTCGTCACCAGCCCGCAAATCATCCTCGGTCACGTGGGCACGCCCCATACGGTCGTCGTGAATCAGCTCATCCTTTTCATGCTCCCAGATCGCCCGCTTCACGTCGAGCGGCGCTTTGCCCGCAACAAACGACCAACAATCGCGCCGGTTGTTGGCATAAAAGATCATGTGATTCTGATAAACCTCCACACGTCGACCCGTCAGCGGCACGGCGAAGAGTTTTTTGAACTCTCTCGTCTCGAACTGCCGGTTAACTAGCTCGTCGATTGTCGGTCGGATTTTAGGCCAGTGGGACATGACAACCGCTCCTGCTTTCAGCTTCTTGATGATCTCTCACGGAGTTTACCCTGAGTTCCACCGAAAGGTTCGAGATGACACACAGGGGGCGTGCCATTCCTCGGTTAAGCCGAGGAATCACGACTTCGGCCAACCTTCTTTGATCCATTCAACTCGATCTTGTACAGCTTCACCGCGTTTTCCCAAAGTATCTTCTGCTTATCACTTTCGGCGACCCCATCAAAACTCTTGGCCAGCGCTTGTCTTGTGTTCGGCCAAGTTGACGTCGCCAGTGGGAACTGACTCGACCAGAGAATATTCTCCGTGCCGATATAACGTCGCACCCGCAGACTCGCCTGATCGTACCAACCGACAAGATAACATTGCCGTTTGAACAACTCCGACGGCATCAGGTCGTAGCCGTTCTGCGGCAACTGATCGCCGGTCGCTTGAAAATCCGTGTACTCCAAAAGATATGCGCCCCAACCCAATCCGCTCTCGGCCAGCACGACTTTGAGATCGGTAAAGCGCATCAGGATTTTTGAAATAAGCAGGTTTACCAACACCGACACGGTGCTGGCGGGCCGCGTAATCGCCCGAAGGGCAGCAGCGGTCGCCGGCGAATATCCTTCATAGGCGGGAATCTGAATGTTGTTTGACGCGCCGGCATGAAAACAGATCGGTACGCCGGCCTCCTGACAAGTTGCCCATAGCGGATCGTAGACGGCATCGTTAATATGCGGCACATTGCGTAGTTCCATCGGGATCGATGGATAGACGACGCCCTTGTGACCGTTCTCGACGCATCGGCGAACTTCTTTAACCGCCGCATCGGCCGGAAAGAGCGGCATGATGCACTGTGGAATGAAACGCTGGCTCACGCCGGCCCATTCTTCGAGCAGCCAATCGTTGTAAGCTTGCACGCAGGCAAGCTCCAACTCGGGATCTTCGATAAGGCCGAAACTCTGCCCACCTACTCCCGCGACCGTTGGATAGAGCACGGCATAATCGATTCCCGCCGCATCCATCACCTTCAGACGCTCTTTCGGATCGTACACCACCGCTGGCACGTCCGACCACCGTTGCGGGTTCTCGGTCCGCTCCGGCATGGCCGCACCGCAATCCGCCACGCCGTCCAAAGGGACTTCACGCCCATCGACGATCCAGCGGTCAACTCCGCTCGAATTGCTATCAATGTGCGGAATACGGTCGCCCCACTTTGATCTCGACAAGCGTTTGGTCCAAACATTCGGTTGTTCCTGAACATGCTCGTCAACACTGACAAAGAGGTTCTCAGTCGCCATATTCTATTCCGTCTTGAAAGCTAATCGCTTGTCATACTGACGCGAAGCTAAGACATCTCTACCGAATGCGAGATCCTTCGCTCAATGCTCAAGATAACGTTTAGACGCCACAAACTCTCACACGTCACGCTACACGGTAAAGCCTCAGCGCGTTTTCGTAACACATTTTCTTCCGCTCGTCGGCAGGAACTCCAACGAGAGATTGGTCGACAAAGCTCCATGATCTCGGATACGTCGCCGCGATATGCGGATAGTCCGACTCCCACATGATGTTGTCGACGCCTACCCACTCTCGCAGCTCGATGCCCGCCTTCTCGTACCAGAAGTCGACATAAATTTGCCGCCGAAAAACTTCGCTCGGTTTGGATTTAATGCCTTCCTTCCACAGCTGGCGCTGTTCCCATTCGTGATCACAAGCCTCCAGCACGTAACTCACCCAGCCAAAGCCGGTTTCGGCGCAGGCCCATTTGAGCCGCGGATAGCGATCGAGAATTCCCGAGAAGATCAGATTAGGGATCAGTTGTGCGGGCGTCGCGCACAGTCGCGAAGTCGAAACCGTGTGCAATTCTCTTTTGGTAAAGCCATGCCATTTCGGCAACGAGAGTTGTTCCACCAAACCCGCCGAGCCATGCCAGTGCATGGGTATGCCTAAGTCCTGGCAACACGCCCACAGCGGCTCCCAGAAAGGATCGTTCATACGCTTGAGCCCCTTCTTCGAAAATGCAGGCTCGGCCAGCATTACGACACCGCGGTGGCCACGCTTCGCGGATCGTTCCACTTCAGCGACGATGACGTCGATGTCGCTCATATAAGGAATGATCGCCACTGGCACATAACGGTCGCTTATCTGGTGCCATTCCGCCAGCGCATCGTTGTGAGCTTGCACGCACGCCAGCTCGAAAGCGGCATCGGCCTGAAGAAATCCGAAATTGGACACAGGGCCATTCGGGTAGAGCACTTCGCCGTCGACGCGATCATAGTCCAGGGCTTTCAATCGCTCAGCCGGATCGTAAACAATCTTCGGCACTTCCTCCCAGCGCCGCGGATAGTAACCGCGTTCGACACCACCCTCCATCGCCGCCGGACAATTGCACACCCACTCGCTACGGACCTTGCCGTTGACCATCCAGCGGTCAACGGTCTGACCGTTTTCGTTCACTTCAACGATCTGCGGAATCCGATCGCCCCACTTTTGTTTTGCCATTCGTTTAGTCCATGCGTCCCGGTCCAACTGGGCGTGGGAATCACAGCTGAAGAGGCCGAACTTGACTTCCATTTCCTAACCTCCAATAAGAAGAGCAAACGCGGTCGCCCAAGTCTCCGGCAACATCATCGGCCTTTCATACAACTGATCCGGTTCGGCTGCAATGAGTTCGCCTCTCGATCCATAACCCCATAGAACACCGACAGCAAATACATCATTCCAGCTCTTGGATTGAGAGCTCGCTCAGCGCCTTAGGACCGTTCTGCGCCAGCCTGGAGATATAACC
This sequence comes from Deltaproteobacteria bacterium, assembly GCA_020027655.1. Classification (GTDB taxonomy): domain Bacteria; phylum Desulfobacterota; class Binatia; order UBA9968; family UBA9968; genus DAIRFP01. The sequence goes on from JAHKKJ010000389.1 coordinate 3,575, forward strand.
CCACTAGTATTCTATCGTGGACACGCGAGACACGGAATTGTCTGGAGAGGCTCTTGAAAACTATCTCGAATCAGAAAAGAATAGGTCGAAAGTTGCCGTCCTGTCTGATATACAAGCAGAAAGCGTAACACGCACCCCGCGAAAGACGCTAAGCAGTTGGACTTTGATAATGTGCCGGAGTGGTGGAATGGCAGACGCGCCGGACTCAAAATCCGGTAGGGGTAACCCTGTGAGGGTTCAAGTCCCTCCTCCGGCACCAATCTTTTCCATTCCGCCTCACATTATCCCAGTTTGAAAAGCTTCTTGGCATTCCGCGAGAGAATGTTTGCCATGTCATCATCACTGATCTTAGCTGCCTTCACTTCCGCGAGCGTTGCCGAATGCTCATAGCTTGCCGGGTGGGAGTAGAAGAGGCTGCCGAAGACCAACCGATGGGACCCCACTGTTTCGACAAACTGCCGGACGTAGCTTGAGCTGCGCACGTGGGCCGTGTCAAAGAGGATATTCGGCGTCCGCTTCGCAAGGTCCAGCACGAGCTGGCTATTCACATTGGTCGTTAAGGCATCCAGCGACACAAAGGTGAGTTCCGGGAATTCCAGGGCCAAGCGCTCCAACCGCCAGACCGCTTCCATGTTCGACTCCGCGTTAGTGTGGACGATCGGCACGAGCCCCAACTCGCTTACCTTTTTCAGCAGTGGCCGCATGAGCTGATGGTCGATGGCCACACCCTGGAAGCGGTTGTGCCACACCACTCCCTCTAGATGCAGCTCATGCTTCATGCGTTCCAGCTCGCCTAATGATCGCGCGCCATGAAGCGGCTCCACCGTCCCGCATGCCACTGGGAAGCGCTTGGGGTCTCGCTTTCGATAGGCAGCCACCGTATCGTTGGAACGCATCGTGTCCTTGATTCCGTCCGCTTGAATGTACCCCGTGGCTGCCAGGATCGCCGACATCGTCACGCCGTTCGCCTGCATGATCCGGACACGGTTGCTGTAGTCTCGATCCTGCCAGCCCGCTTCTTCCTGCAGGCTTCCTCCCGTCAGGGAACCAAGATGATGATGAATGTCAAAGATCTCCATGGCGCCTCCTTAAAAAAAGATAGGGATTTTATGATGAAGG
>JAHKKJ010000390.1 GCA_020027655.1 Deltaproteobacteria bacterium
ACGCAGCAGCGCGCGCAGACCTGGCTCTTGCCGTCCAGGCAGAGATACGTCTCGGAAGGTTGTGGGTCGTGGTTCCAGTAGCAGGTCGCCATCGGGAGCCTCCAGTCAAGCGGTGGTTGAGAGGCGGGTCAATGAATCGATGCTACCGTGTTTGCTTATTGCCTGCTGCCTCTCGGCTATTGAAGTCTTGGCATGATCTCTTTCTTAAAGAGATTCAGTGAGGAGATAACTTTGTCATGATGGAGATTGCCGATGTGGAACATGCCCATGAAGTGGCCGGCGCCGATTTGCTTCATTTGCGCCGTGATCTGGCGCGCGACGCTGTCCGGGTTGCCGGCGATCACGTAACCGGTGCTGAGCAGGCCATCCCAGTCGAGCTTGGAAAAATCGCGTCGCTCTCGGTTGCCTTCGCGGAAGTAGTTGAACGATCGTTCCGTGGTCAGGGCCGCCGCCAGCCGCTGATCCACCGCTCCCTTGTTGATCGCTTCGTTGAAGCCGCGATTAAAGACAGTGAAAAAATAACGGATCGCCGGCTCGCCGAATTCCTGCGCCTTCCTGTCGGATTCGTCTATATAAATGTGACGACAGAGAATGAAATCATCGGGGGTTGCTTCCCAACCTTCATCATGGGCGACTTTCCGGTAGTAACCGAACGTGTCCTCGATTTGGTCTGTCGTCTGGTAGACCTGAGCGGTCGGCAGGTGACGCTTCACGCACCATTCAATGGACTCGGCGCTGCGTGCCGCGATCCATATCGGCGGGTGAGGTTGCTGCAACGGGCGCGGCCAGATCGCGCAGTCTTTTAGTTGGTAGAACCTTCCCTCGTGACTCCAGACCGGCTGGGTCCATGCGGTCATGATCAGGTCGTAGGCTTCTTCGAAACGCCCGCGGGATTCTTCCGGGTTTACCCCGTACCAGATATATTCCGGCGGTATGCCTCGCACGAAGCCGGCAATGAGCCGGCCGTTCGAGAGACAGTCGATCATGGCGTACTCTTCGGCAACGCGAACAGGATGATTGCGCAACGGCAGGATGTTGCCGAGGACGCCGATTTTGATGCGGCTGGTTTTCTGACTCAGCGCGGCCGCAATTAGGTTCGGGGAGGGCATCGTTCCATAGGCGCTATAGTGGTGCTCGTTGAAAACCACGCCGTCGAAGCCAAGCTCCTCGCAGTAGGCCATTTCCTCCAAATGCTCATTGTAGTTTGCGGCGCCTTTGACCGGATCAAAATAGCTGCTCGGCACCGGGGTGCGCGGCGCTTCCTTCGGAACGTGCGGATAAGCAAGCAGGTCAAAGTTATAAATTTTCACTGAAACATTTCTCCTTGAATCGTCAAACCTCGCGGGATGCTAACACCGCACAACAATAGGGTCAAATCGCGCTAGTCGTTCAAGTAGTTCCAGACGTTCAAATCGTTCAAAGCGTTATCGGGAAAAAACGGAAGGATGAAATAATAAGACAAAGCCGGGTTTCCGTTTTCATACTTTCTACTTGATTCTTATTTGAAATAGCCTTCTTTGATCAGCTGATCCACGATACTGGTATCGATAAACGACGCGGGATCGGCTGACGCGGCCTTGGGCGTATTTTTCTTGATGGCATCCAGGGTGGTGCGCAAGGTTTCGACCTTAGGTCTGGGGTTTCGGTCGGTCCACTTCACAAAGGCCTGGTAGGCATATTCCACATCTTCACGATTGCTACCGATGAACTCGGTCAAATAGGTAACGGTCTTTTCTTTTTGTTCGAAGTAGACTTTCATGGCGTCAGCCATGGCTCTTACGTAGCGAACGACATTGTCATGGTTGCTGTTGAGGTAAGATCGTAGCAGCCATTCGCCGTTTTGCTGCCAGGGAATGCCGAGATCTGGCAGGGTAAGCAGTGTTCGATACCCGCGCTTTTCCGCGATTCGATCAAACGGTGGCGCCAGTATACCGAACTGAACATCCCCCCTTTCCATAGCCGCGAGGATACTCGCAGCGTCAGGACTGGCATTCTGCACGAGCTTCACATCCTTCTCGGGATCCAGTTTCAGCCTGGTAAGAGCAAATCTCAAAGCGGTGTCGGGTATGGTTCCAAAGGGGGCTCCGATATGACCGGTCTTTCCTTTGAGATCTTCGACTTTCGTAACGTCCTTCAGTGCCATTACTTTGTAGGGGAAGACATTGACCCACGAGGCGACCAACACAAAAGGCGGCGCCCCTTCGAGCGTCGCCGTGACAAAGGCCGCCGCTCCCGAGCCGGTGGACATTTGCATGCTCCCGCCAAGCATGGCTTGCACTGCGGCCGCCGTGTTGGTTTTGACGATATTCACATTCAATCCATGCTTGGCGAATAGGTTTTCCTTTTCGGCGATGAAGTAAAGGGCTGTCCCTGGATTGATTCCCGTTTGACCGACGGTCATCTTTGCGCCCTGGGCATAACCGTCACCGGCCGAGCTTGCGAATAATGCGGCGACAAGAACCAGTGGTAGGACGACAGTCCTTTTCAGCTTCATGCTTGTCCTCCCAATTATTTTGATCTCTGCGGCTTCCATTTCTCCAGCCGGTTCTCTACCAGTTTGAGCAATTCGTTCAGTCCGGCGCCGAGACAGGCAATAATGACAATCGGGACAAACATCGCGGCCATCTGAAACCGCTGCGCGGCGACGGAACTCAAATAGCCCAAACCCATGGCCGCGCCGTATTGCTCAGCAACCACGATGTAGACGAGGGCGCGTCCCAAAGCGACTCGCATCCCGGCGACGATGTAAGGGAGGGAGCCGGGGACTGAAACCTTGAGAAAAATTGTGCTGTCGGTGGCGCCGAAGGCGCGCGACATCGTGATGAGGCGGTTATCCGTATTGGCGATTCCTGTCATTGTGTTGATCAGGATCGGGAAGACCGCCGCAAGGATGGTCATGATGATCTTTGACAGGGGACCAAGACCAAAGAGCATGATGATCAAAGGGAGCAACGCGATGAGCGGCGTGGCGTAAATCCCCGAGAGCAGCGGATCAAAGGTTCTACTGATACCCTTGTACCAGCCCATGGGCACGCCGGCGACCACGCCCAGCACCACGGCGATAATAAAACCGACGGCAAAGTTCGTGAGGCTGAACCACATGTGCTCCCAGATGGTGCCGTTGGCGAATAGTTCGACTCCTTTGGCGACGATTTTGCTAAATGGCGGAAAGTAGAAGGGGTTGAGGATTTCCAAGCGTGTGGCGAGCTCCCAAGCCGAGAAGAAAGCGACGATTCCGAGCACGCCGAGCCAATTGGCCGCGAAGTCTCGGACCCGCATGGCCAGCGTGTAAGCCGGTAGAGGCTTTGATCCGTCAACCGACAGAGCCTCTAGGGAGGTATCTTGTTCAGCCGTAATATGCTCCTCTTCTGTGAAGCCGAATCTATTCGGCACCGGTGCCGACTGTCAAGGGCACCCGAATCGCGGGCGCTTCGCGATTTCAAATTTCAAATTTCAGATCACAGATTAAAGAATCCCGATTTGAGATCTGAAATTTGCTATTTGAAATTCCTCGCGCAGCGAGGATCACTCCCAGCGTTTGTGCTTGGTGAAATCGTAGTGGATGGACGAATCGCTCTCGAAGCGCCAGATGGCGCGCTCTTTACTCCACTCGCCGTTGAAAACCGATTGCAGAAACGTCGTGATTTGTTGCCAGGCGACCTCGGCTTGTGACTGGCGATAGCGGCCGGGCATCGTGTCGTTCAAAAAACCGTGGGGCGCGTCCGGGTAAACGCGAATGTCGAAGCTCTTTCTAGCCTGGGCGAGCACATTGCACATACGAAGGACGTTGTCTAAAGGGACTAGATTATCCAGCTCGCCGAAAACTCCCACAACCGGGCAAGATAGGGCTGCCAATAGTTTATCGATGGGTTCCGGGCGGAGCGGGTGAGACTGCCAATCGTTCGGGTAAACCGCGCCGTACAAGACGACGGCAGCCGAGAGATAATTTCGTTGCGCGGAGACGAGCAGCGGTTGACGGCCGGTCTGGCAAACCCCTGACATCGCGATCTTACTTGCATTTACCTCCGGCAAGGTGCGTAGATGATCAACAACGGCGTCGATATCCCGCAAGACTTCTTCATCGCTCAAGTCGCAGTGCTCGTCGCCGTGCGCCAGTGCTTGGCGATCGCCGGTAAATCGTGAGAAAAGATCCGGGACGATGGTCACATAGCCGGCGTCGACGAACTTCTGGCCCAAGTCCGTGGTGTGCTGGACGATGCCGTAGCGCTCGTGGAGGTGAATGACCGCGGGACGCCTACCACTGCCCGCAGGCTTGCCGAGAAAGCCGTTGATTCGGTTATCGATTTGCATCGGTGTGAGCATGTTACGTCCTCACTGATTCCGGCTGATCTATCGTCTGCTTTTCTGCCGCTTGAAAACTTAAGCTTTCATCCGCCTTTCAATGCCAAATGCTATTTCTCCGGCTCGTACTGCAAGCTCTTTCGGACCAGGTCCGAAATGCCGCGGGCGATGGGACGACGAACCTCTTCACCCACATGGGCAATGCCGCCCAGCGCGCGGCCGAGAATGGCGAAGGATTTGGACATCTGCCACGGCAGCCCCATGTCCATGGAGATGGCTCCGATGGCGCCTGTCACGTTCACGGGCAGGCGGCGGCCGACCCGCTCCTCAGCGAGCTTGCCGATTTTTCGCAGAAGATCGCAGTAGCGGCCGTAAACTTTCGTC
>JAHKKJ010000391.1 GCA_020027655.1 Deltaproteobacteria bacterium
TCCCTTTGCACTGCATCCGCGTCGAAGATAGCCCACATCGGCCCGGCGCAATAATCGGGCGGCTCCGAGTATTCGTTCATCGCCATCGCCGCGTTAAAAAAGTTGTACCTCGTGGGATTGAACTTGATGTTCGCGCTGTTGCGATAGTCGTTTGGCGTATAGGGGTCGATTTGGTGGCCCAGATTGCCGTGGGGGGGATCGCCCTTGGTCTCGTCGTAGAATCGTTTGCCCACCTGGTTCACCAAGATCACGTCCTGCCAATCCTTCACATTAAAGCCGGTGGCGCGGACGAGCGGAAAAATCGGGCTGTCAACCTTCCACGCGACGTAATTATACTTCGTGGCGAGGGCACGCTGGGTACGAATGGTAGCGCCGTTTTCGAGAGTTTGGTTTACCAGACCCCACAGCGAGGCCCCGATGGCCATGGCGGCGAGCTCACCGCTGGCATCTTGATAGCTATACGGTTCACCCCCGACTTGGATCACTGCGGTCATCCTCGGGTCAAACATGCGGCGAAAGTTTACGTTGCTGGTACTGCCTCCGGTCGCGACGATGACCGCTTTGGTCACGCGGAGGTTCATCGTCGGCTTGGTACTTTCGATGTTCCCATCCGAGCGAAAGCTTTTTAGCGGCGTCGTTGCACCCGGCATGATTCTCGGCGTGTGCTGCACGGTGATGCCGATAACGCGCCCGCTTTTTTGCTCCGCGGACGGCTCACGGATAAGGCTCGTCATTTTATGGTTTAGCAAGAATCGCACGCCCTTGGCGCGCGCGCTTGCCTCCAGGGGCCTGATCACGCTGGTTCCGTTGGCCGCGTTGGGACTTTCCAACCCGGCGCCCTTGATCCAGACAGCGTGATTTTCTCGCGGCGCGGAATTACCCGTCGTGGAGGCCCCATGATTGTCCGGCGGCACGTCTTTGAATTCCACACCGTTTGCCAGCAAGAATTCATAGGTAAGCGCGCAATGATCGGCGAAGGCCCGCATCACCGCCCGATCGTTGTAGCGGAAATCGGGCCAACCGTTGGGTTGGATAATGGACCAATCAGTTAGATCGGAGAAGACCGTGTCCGGCGAGTCAGGTATACCGTATTTTTTCTGCGCGCTCGTGCCGCCGCCAAGAGCCATATGGCCGCCGCTTATTATTGCGTGTCCACCGACATCGTAGTTCGTCTCAACCACGATGACCGATGCTCCGCCTTCAACGGCCTTGATCGCCGCAGGAAGTCCCGCCGCCCCCGACCCGACGATCACAACATCCGCCTCAAAGTCCCAGCTCTGTCCATTATCCGTTGATGCTTGTACCATTGTTCCGTCCTTCACCATTGATTTTTGATTCTCAACATTTTCGGCTCTGTTCAAAAACTCCTCGATCCCCTCTTACAAAAGCGCAGCAATCCGATGCGCAGTGTGAACCTTTACCACATAGAACCCCTCTTTGAAAAAGAGGGGCAGGGGAGATTTTCTCGATGATATCACAAAGTTGAGGACCGCTTACCTTTCAGTCGAAAAAATCCGTATTATTGGAGTTTCTTGGTTCTTGCGACAACGGTCTGCGCTATGGTATCGGCATTTTGATACTGGGGGTGGCAATCATGACAACAACAGTTACATCGAAATACAACGTCGGCGGAATTTGCTTGGACCGACCTTTTAAGATACGGCGGCTGGGCCATTTCGGTTTCAACGTGTCAGACCTTGAGGCAGGCAAGCGCTTTTATTTCGATCTGCTCGGTTTTTTTATCACCGAACCGGCGGGCGCAGGTTTCTTCGCCAGGCACGCAGGCGATCATCACTCCTTCGCTCTGTTCGACAAAAAGAAGTTCAACGAACGCCAATACGCCGGTCACAACGTCAAGCATTTCCGGCCGGAAAACGACATCAACCAGATCACCTGGCAGGTCCAAAGCGTTACCGAGATGGCCGAGGCGAGCAAATATTTTCGCGACTTGGGGGTCGATATTATGCGGGAGGGCCGAGCCGGAGGGGGAGGTTCCCAATTTCATCTCTATGTCTGGGCGCCGGACGAACAGATCTTTGAGCTATACTACGGCATCGAGCAAATAAGCTGGAACGGCTATGCCCGCCCGGTGCCGATGCGCCACGGCACCCCGAATCCACCCACGGAGCCTCAGCTTCCCGACTACGAACTCGTGCGGGCCGACATCGAGAAGGGTATCAACGTGCTTGACGGCTATCGTTGGGTAAACCCACTTCCGCTTAAATACAGCGTGGACGGCGTGCGGCTACCCCAGCCCTTCAAGATTACCCGGGTTGGCCCGGTAAACCTCTTTGTCGATGACTACGATACCGCGATGCGGTGGTACCAGCAGATCGCAGGCTTTACCCTGACGGAGGAAGTGGAGTGGCAAGGTGAACGGTGCGCGTACCTGCGCTGCGACAACGAGCATCATTCCCTGGCCCTCTTCCCTAAGGCGTGGCGTGGGAAGCTCGGCCTAAGTGACAAGACCTCCAACATGTCCTTTGGCCTGCAGCTAGCTAACTACCAGCAGCTCAGGGCTGCAGTCACTTTCCTGCGCGAGAACGGCGTGCGGGTCGAGACCAACATCATCCCGCCAGAACTGCACCCCGGTATTGACTACGCCGCCTACGCCTTCGACCCGGACGGGCACTGCCTTGAGCTGTACTATTATATGGAGCAGGTGGGCTGGGACGGACGGCCGCGACCAAAGGAGTTGCGCCAAAAAGTAGACCCCAACAATTGGCCGGAGATCTTGGAGGCGCTCTCGGACACCTACACCGGTGAGCCGTTCATCGGGCCGTGGGCATAGGCTTGCGCGGAACAAGAGACTGACCGCTTAGGATGACCCTTCAGCAAACCGTCTTCCTGACCTCCGCAAAGCGTTTTTCGGGAACCAATAGCTTCGTAATCGTAATTGTCTTACGCAACGGTTTTGATATATAGCAGGCGAAGGATTGTTTCGATTTTCGTTCCAGGTTTCGCATGAACACGAGACTAGGTAACCCGAGACCGCTAATGCGTTGAGAGGGCTAAAGTCATGGTAATGATGAACCCCGCCCAATGGATGTTTCTTTTTACCGGCGTAACGCTGGCCTATCTTGTCCTTCCCCCATTTTTCTTTATCCTCCATACCAGCCTCGTAGTAGACCGCGGTCTTCAAGCCGGCAATTTCACCATTCAGCACTTCATGAACATCGTCGAATCCCTCGGCGACGTTAAAACCTTACTCGCCAATTCGATGATCTTCTCGGTGGGCAGCGCGGGTCTGGCAATCTGCTACGGAACCCTCCTGGCCTGGCTCGCGGAGCGCTCCAACGCCCCCTTTCGCACGCTGGCTTACATCACGGCCTATGTCTCGTTCGCCATCCCAGGCATTATCAAGGTCGTCGGCTGGATTATGCTGCTTGGCCCCAAAGCGGGGATTCTCAATGCGGCGGTCATGCCCTTCACCGGCGCGCCGCTGCTCAATATCTTTTCCATGCAGGGAATGATCTTGGTGGAGAGTTTTCTCTGGATACCCATCGTCTTTCTTCTGATGTCAACCCCGTTTCGTTCTATGGACCCCGCCCTGGAGGAGGCCGCTACCACAGCCGGGAGCAGCGGCTGGCAGGTTTTTCGCAAGGTAACCTTTCCGTTGGCGCTGCCGAGCGTCCTAGCCGTATTGATTTTAACTTTCATTCGATCCCTCGAGGCTTTCGAAATTCCGGCGCTGATCGGGATTCCCGCCGGGGTCGAGGTGCTTACCACCAAGATCTATCTTCAGATTCGCGGCGGCCTTATTCCTAAATACGGCGAGGCCAGCGCGTATTCAATCATACTGATAGTCATGGTTGCTCTCGGTCTCATTCCTTACTATCGAATCACGAGCAAGACTTATAAGTTCACGACCATCAGCGGCAAAGCGTATCGCCCTCATCGCTTTGATTTAGGCCGCTGGCGTTGGTTAGGCGGCTGTCTCATGCTCGTTTTGCCGATGCTTCAGTTTTTTCCCATCGCCGCCATTACCTGGTCCTCGTTTCTGCCTTTTGCCCAAGCACCGTCGTGGCGTGCGGTTTCACTGTTGAGTCTTAACAACTATAGGACTGCTTTCGCCGACAGCAGCATCGTTGGCTCCGTTTTCAACAGCCTGACCGTGAGCATCACATCTGCGACCGTCGCCATCATGATTACTTTTTTCGCCGCGTGGTTGATTGTCCGCGCTTCCATCAAATCACGCTGGCTGCTCGATCAGATGGCGATGTTGCCGTTAGTGTTTCCCGGGATCGTGATGGGAATTGCCATCTTGAAGATGTATCTCATGATTCCTTTGCCCGTATACGGAACGATCTGGATTCTCGTGCTGGCTTTCATCGCGCGTTACCTCCCCTACGGGATTCGCTTCAGCCACTCCGCCCTCTTGAGTCTCCACAAGGAGCTCGAAGAAGGCGCTATGGCTAGCGGCGCTAGCTGGTTCCAAATGGTTCGTCACGTTGTGGTCCCTTTGATCATGCCCGCGTTGCTCGCTGGTTGGATCTATATCTTTCTTATTACGTTCAGGGAACTCTCCATCGCCCTCCTGCTTTATTCACCGGGTTCACAGGTCGTGGCGGTGAAAATTTGGGAACTGTGGGACAACGGCCACGTTGGCGAACTGGCGGCTTTTAGCCTTGTCATCGCAATCGGCACAGTCTTCGTGGGTTCGATCTTTCTAAAACTC
>JAHKKJ010000392.1 GCA_020027655.1 Deltaproteobacteria bacterium
ACGGCACCGCCGATGGCTGCGCCGGCTCCGGGATGACCTTTGGCGTTGCCGATAACCCCGCCAACGGCTGCACCACCGAGAGCGCCGATGCCTGCGCCTTTCTCTCGTGCTGTCAGTGGTCCGCCGGCGCACCCGGCAGCGGCAATCGCGGTCAGACCGACGGCGGCGATCCAGGTCGAAAAGTTGTGCCCCTTTTTATGGTTATTCATGTTTCCTCCTTTGGTATTTTTTGCACGCTCCATTTGGATCGCGAGTAGAGCAACGCAAATGCCATCGATCCGAAAGGAGGCTAACTCACCGATTTTGCCCAGGTCACTCTGCAGCGGGTTTCAAAACCGTTCAGTAAAAATTACCTGTCACGAGTCAAAATGTGAGAGAGGGTGATGGGTTCGCTGGACTGCTTTAGAACAGGCGAAAATTTTCGCTGTGGTCAAGTAAGTTTTGCCAGTTCCAATGCTTGACCTCCTTTTGGAAAACCGCACAAAAGAACGAGTTAGCAACGCTTGGCCGAATGGCATGTCCCTTGCTCCTTTAGATAGAGCTCAGCGGCAATAGATTTAGTTAGCTGTTCAAGAAACGGCTTAGAGAATATTTGGGAGTGAGCAACGACGAAATAGGTGTAGGAGGATATTATGGAAACCCTGTATGTCTGGCTGTTTATCTTCGCCGGGGCAACCCTAGTGGTTCTAGGCATATTTCTTCTGGTCTCTGAGCGCGAGCTTAAAAAACAACGACATGAACTCGATGAACTCCGACGCAGTCGTCGGATCTCCGAGGCTCAGGGTTCCGAAACGGAATTAATGACGAGAAACAAAGAACTCGCTGAAGAGATCTCCTCGCTGTCCAAACAGCTTGAAAAAAGCAAAAGAATGGTGGCGGAGCTTCACACCGAGCAACAGCACTTGCTGGACCAGCTGCAAACGAGCGAATCGTTGCTTAGCAAGACCGTCAGTCAGCAGAAGGAGGTCGCTGATCGTGATTTACAACTAGGATCTGAACTCGCCGAATCAAGACAGCAAATGGATAAACTGACGATGAAAAACAACGAGCTGCTGGAGATGACTAACTCACTTTCAACCAATCTCGCGGCGTGCGAAAAGACCATAGAAGAACTCCAAATAATACAGAATCGCCTGCCTGCTATACAATCCGAGAATCAGCAGTTGCGCTCGGCGAACCAAGAGCTTCAAGAGGAAATGGCAAACGTAAAAAAACAACTAGGAACGACCGAAAGCCGATTTAGTGAAGCAGTCACTCAGGCCCGGGAGATTGCCGAGCACAATTCGAAACTCCAAAGCGAAGCCAGTGAATTGAACCATCAGCTGCAAGCAAGCCAAAAAACGATAAAGGAACTTGAGGTCGAGCAACAGCGCTTGGGTGGTGTCAATTTTGAAAACCAGCAGCTGCGCGAGGAGATTGGGCAACTCCGAAACCAGCTCCAAACGAGCGAAATCCAGCTCCGCGAATCCGCCTGGCAGAATCAGGAGGTTGCCCAACGTTGTGCGCGACTGCAAAACGAAGTTGTCGAGTTGAAACAACAAGCAGAAGAAGGCGAAGCGAGGGTCCGTGAGTTAGAGGCTGTACAAGAACAACTAGGCGCGGTTGAATCTCGGGAGATGATCTGGAGAGACCAGCAAGACAACCTGGAAGCACAAATCGAGGACTTGCACCGCGAGATCTCTACAGGAAAAGAAACAGTTCGAGAGCTGGATGTGACTCACAAACGGTTAGCGGAAATGGAGCGCGTCTATCAGGAGCAGCGCGAAGAAAACCGCCAACTTGAGGAAGAAATGTCGCGATTACAGGAACGGCTTGCTGAGAGTGAGGAAACCCAAAGGCAGGTCAGCACCCTTCGACAGCAACTCGAGCAAATAAAAACGCGGCAACCGGGGGTCTCGGAAGCGAATTCTTTGATCGATGCCTTAGGCGAAAACAGCGGTAATCATATCGATTTGAGTTCGGACAACTCGGCGGCCAGAATCCATGTGGCAAAGGACGAAGAAATCAAACCGCCTGTCCAGACTCTGGGAAAGCAGAAATGGCGCTTCGGAATAATTCCGGCAACGGGTGCGATTGCAATCGCGGCTGCCGTTGCTGTTGGCTTCCTGAACACGAGCTCGGACAAGCATTCCGGATCGAAAGAAGCAGCCGTCACCTCCGAAACCGCCTATATTGAACAATCGATCCAAATCGAGACTGCCTCAAAAACGCTCAAAAGACCAAGTCCTGTGTCGGGAGATAATGAATTTTCCAACCAAATACGGAAGCGCATCCAGGGCACATTTGAAATTGCTCGCCCAACCCAAGTTTACAGTGGGCCAAGCGATACCTCACGGCTGATCGCCAATATCGAGCCGGGAATGAAAATCAACGTTGTCGATTCCCACGATGGTTGGTTAGAAATTCGCTCCAAGCACGGTCGGCCGTCCGGCTTCGTGCGGCAAGCGGCGGCGGTAAGGATTGCTCAGAACAGGTAGGATGCACGCCTAACGATGCGCTCCGACCGTCCCCGTTAAAGGGAAATCCGGCTCGTAAAAACTAATGCCGCCCTAACAATTTTACCCTCCTAGCTGCTCTTTGCAGGGACGGAAAAACCGAACCTCTCCATTTTCTTACCTGATTGGTAAATCTTTGCTTTGGCCTAGGAATTGCCTTGACACTCGCCCATATGAAACCACAGAAAACTCGACTTAGTCTTTTCTTTGTTGTTTGTTTGCTGCCCTTACTGAACGGTTGCGCCGCCATAGGCTTGACTCTCTTTGGCGTCGGCGCCGGAGTCGCCACAGGCACCTCGGTTTCCTATACGCTTGACGGTATTGCCTACCGTACGTTCACCGTACCGTTACCCAAAGTCGAGAACGCGACTCGCACAGCTCTGAATCAAATGGGCATAAAGGTTGATGCGACAGCGAAGACCGAGCAAGGAAAAGCTATCTCAGCCACCGCGAACGATCGACAGATCGAGATCGAATTTGAAGCGGTCAGTTCCAAGACCACGAGAATGCGCACGGTTGCTAAACAAGGAATATTCTTCAAAGACCGGGCTACAGCGGGAGAGATTATCATGCAAACAGAAAAGGTATTGGGTCTGAGCTAAACGTATTTCGAGGGGAATCATAGTGAAAATGAAAGCTCCATTGATCACAGCTGCTATAGCGTCAGACTTAGGCTCTGAAGTCTTTGCTGATGCTGACTCCACGTTGAAGGGACAGCGCAAGTAGGGGATAAGGAAACAACTATGAGAACTTTTAAAAATTCGTCGATCACAGCGCAAGCCACCGTCTTATTCGTGGCTTTCGTTAGCATTTATTTGCTCGGTGTGGCGGCCGCGTTGGCTTTGAACAAGGACCGGCCGGCGCACTTTCTTCCTGAAGAACGGAAAATAATTTACGAGTACTATCACCGAGGCTCGCCGTCGAAGGGTCTGCCACCGGGATTGGCTAAGAAGGGTAAGCTGCCACCGGGCTTACAAAAGCACCTGGACAAAAATGGGAAGCTCCCACCAGGATTACAGAAACGGTTAGAGCCTCTTCCACGTGATCTGGAAGTACGGCTTCCGCGGTTACCCGAGTATTGGGAAAGAGTCATTCTTCAGGAACATGTCGTTCTGATCGACCGCCGCACTCAGCGAATATTAGACATTATTGAGAATGTGATTGGTCTGGCGACGGGAAGTTAAGATAGTTTAGTTTCGAGCCTATGGCTGACCTCGGACAAAAGAATATCAACATTGATTTTGTTGGGTCAAAGTCGGAGTCACAATGACTGACTGGGGCCTGGAGGCAACGGCCAGACGTTGAGGTTCTGGATTCGCTTCATTATCTCTGACTTCTTAAACCGCCATAGCCGACCAAACCGATGGTCTTGAGAGTTCGTTAGCCTTTAGAATTTGCAGACCGTCTTCGGATGGATCTTTAGGAGCACGGCGTCCTCGACGGTTAGGATTTCGTCAGACTCCATAGTCGCGGATTTCTACTTCGAGCCGTGGCCCGTGTTGTGCCACTAGATTATTTGCACCGATTGCCGCACCTACTCTGATAGTCCAAGCCGCTGCTTCAAAGAGACACGCCGGCTTTCTTAAGTCCTTCACGGGCGCGCTCGAGAGTGATCGGTCCAATGACGATATCGCGGATCGTTCCCTGGCCGTCAATGAAAAACGTCGCGGGTGGGCCGAAGATGCGGTAGGCTCGCTTCACCGTGCTGTTGAGGTCCAACGCGATGGGAAAGACGAGCTTGGCCTCCTGCGCGTATTGCATGACGGCGGCGCGGTTATCTTCAACGGCAATCCCCAGTACGGCGTAACCCCCCTTGCCGGCTTTCCCCGCCAGCTCGTTGATCAACGGCATTTCCTCCCGGCACGGATCGCACCAGCTGGCGAAAAAGTTCATCATCAATGGTTTGCCGCGAAAGCTTGCCAGTCCAACCGAGTTGCCGTCCGCCGATTTCAGGTCGAAAGCGATGGCTGGCGCGCCGACACCAGACGCGGAACTTTGAGTGCCGTGCGTATGTTGGGACCGGGCAATTGCCGGCGTGAGGATCAGTACAGCGCTGCACCAGAATAGTGAGCACAAGCCGGTTGCTAAGACCGAACGGGACGATCTTCCATTATCGGGCTTTTTCATTTGTCCACCGTCGCGCTTCTGAGGACGACGCGGGAGTCCTCGCCATCGGTTTC
>JAHKKJ010000393.1 GCA_020027655.1 Deltaproteobacteria bacterium
GAACGATCAAACTGCGTGCGACGATCGCCAACAACGATCGCCGCTTCTGGCCAGGCAGATTCGCCAATATCCGCTTGATTCTCGGCATGCAGCAGAATGCGGTATTGATCTCCGCCGAAGCGCCGCAGATGTCAGCTAAAGGACCCTTCGTCTACGTTATTAAACAAGACTCCACTGCTGAATTGCGCCCGGTCATCATAGGGCAACGCCAAGGGGATCTCGTGGTTGTCACTAAGGGTATTAACTCAGGCGAACGGGTGGTGACCGTCGGCCAGCTCGGCGTTACGCCCGGCGGCAAAGTCCGCATCGCAGAGCCGACCAAGGTCGAGAATACGCCTGCCCCATCAAGCTCCGAAACCAAGTCATGAATTTCTCCGAGCCCTTCATTCGCCGGCCGGTCATGACGACGGTCTTGACCGTCTCCGTCATTTTCTTCGGCATCCTTAGCTATTTGCGGCTGCCCGTAAACGATCTGCCGGCGGTGGACTATCCCGTGATCCAGGTGCAAGTGGACTACCCGGGTGCTAGCCCGGACACCGTGGCGAACAACATCGCCACGCCGCTGGAGCGGCAGTTCATGCAGATCAACGGGCTTGAGCTGGTTACTTCGAAGAGCAGCCAGGGGAACGCGAGCATGACCCTGCAATTCGCTCTCGACAAGAGCATCGACGCTGCGGCCACGGACGTGCAGACGGCGATCTCGCGGGCGACCGGCAGTTTGCCTATCGACCTGCCATCACCGCCGACCTTTTCCAAGACCAATCCCAACGACCAGCCGATTATGTACATCGCGCTGACCAGCGACTCGGTTACGCCGGGACAGCTTTATGACTACGGTAGCACGCAGGTCGGCCAGCGGATCAGCATCCTGCGCGGGGTGAGCAGCGTCGCCGTCTTCGGCACGAAATCAGCGATTCGGATCAAAGCCGATCCATCCGCCATGTGGGCTCGCGGCATATCCGTTGATGATTTGACTGCCGCGGTCAAGAACGGCACAAGCACCGTCGGCGCGGGACAGTTCGACGCCTCGGCCGGCACATTGCTGCTTCGGCCGCAGGGCCAACTGGATGATGCCCAACAATACAGCGATCTAATCGTCAGCACCAAGAACGGCTCGCCGGTTTATCTGCGCGATGTCGCTCGGGTTGAAAATTCGGTTCAGGATGAGCGCATCAACATGCGCTTTTGGGTGCGCGGTTACCCGCCGCCATCGGCCACCGTCGTCGTTGCGGTTAACCGCCGGGCCGGCGCTAACGCGGTGGAAGTCGCCAAGAGCGTTCGGGATCTGCTGCCGCTGATCAGTGCTGAGCTGCCCGGATCGGTGCGGGTGACACCGATCTACGACCGTTCGCAGACCATTATTCACTCCGTAATCGACGTGGAAATGACTCTCGCCATTGCCTTCGTTCTCGTGGTGGTTGTGATCTTTATGTTTCTCGGACGGGCGAGGGATACATTGATTCCAGCCGTGGCTCTGCCGCTTTCTCTTCTCATCACCTTCGTAGCGATGGATTTTTTGGGATACAGTTTGGACAACCTATCGCTCATGGCCCTCACTTTGGCCATCGGCTTCCTGGTGGACGACGCCATCGTGTTTCTGGAGAACACCGTGCGGCGGATGGAGCGCGGCGAGAAAGCGTTGGAGGCGACCCTCAACAGCGCCAAGGAGATCAGCTTCACCATTGTGTCCATGACGATTTCTCTGGCGGCGGTCTTCCTCCCGTTGGTTCTTATGTCCGGTTTGGTGGGGCGCATCTTCCGCGAGTTCGCGATCACCATTGTTATCGCGATCATCGCATCGGGTTTGGTGTCGCTGACGTTGACGCCGCTCATGTGCGCAAGGCTGCTCAAAGAACGGGGAGAAGGCGCGAAGAAAACCTGGATGGAACGGGTCATCGGCGGCGCCGAGAAGCGCGTACTCGGCGCCTATGGCAGGTCGCTCTGGTGGTTCCTGCGCTTTCGCTGGATCTCCGCGCTCATCTGGGTTGTCTGCCTCCTCGGTACTGTCTGGCTTTTCATGGTAGTTCCCAAGGCGTTCTTGCCCGTGGGCGACAGCAGTTTTGTCTGGGGAGTTATGATCGGCCGTGAAGGCTCGTCGCCCAAGGAGATGCGCAGTCTCCAGGACCGCGCTGACGAGGTGATGCGACAGGATCCCGCCGTTGGGGCAACCTTCACCATGACGGGAAACGGCCAGTTTCTTTCGTCGAACCAGGGACTGCTTCTCGCATTCCTCAAGTCGCCCGGCAATCGAGCACCTATTCAAGAGGTGGCGGGCAATTTAATGGGCCAGCTCAGCGCGATTCCCGGCGTTCTGCCATTCTTGCGGCCATTTCCAGTGCTGGAGATCAGCACTGGCGCGACGAATCAGAACCAGGGGCAATACGCCTTCTCTGTATCCGGGGTGAACCAAAGGCAAGTGTATGATGTGGCAACGAAGCTCATGGAGAGGCTCAGTGCTTATCCTGGATTTGCCACGATCTCTTCGGACTACTTCAACAACACGCCCAACCTCGATATCGAAATCCGGCGCGACCAGGCTAAGATGTACGGCGTATCGGAGACGCGCATCCTGGCGCTCCTCAGAAACGCCTACTCCCAGAATTATCTCTACCTGATCAAAAAGCCTGAGGATCAATATCAAGTCATCTTAGAAGCCCAAGATGCCGCCCGGTCAGAACCCCGGGACCTCTCGCTTCTGTACATCAAATCCGACGATGGGAAAAATCTTGTGCCGCTCAACGCCCTGGTCACTTGGAAGGAATCACTGGGCCCCCAGGCCGTGAACCATCTCAACCAATTCACCAGCGTCACCCTATTTTTCAACCTCAAGCCGGGCGTAGCCGTCGGTGATGCCACCAACTTCATCACGAAGACCGCAGCCGAGGTCGTGCCCCCAACGGTACGCGCGAGCCTGCAGGGTGAGGCGCTGACGTTCAGCAATACCGTTCGCGATTTGACGATTCTCATGTTTTTGGCTGTCTTCGTCATGTACGTCATCCTGGCCATCCTCTACGAAAGCTACGTCCATCCTTTGACCGTGCTCTCGACCTTGCCCACGGCGCTGGTGGGAGGATTGCTGACGCTTTACTTATTCGGCCAAGAGGCATCGCTCTACGCTTTTGTCGGCATGTTCATGCTCATGGGCATCGTGAAAAAGAACGGCATCATGATTGTCGATTTCGCTCTTCACCGGGTGGCTGCCGGCGAGTCCGCGGAGAAAGCGATTCACGATGCCAGCATGGACCGTTTCCGCCCGATCCTGATGACGACCCTCGCTGCGGTTTTTGGCGCGCTGCCGATCGCCCTTGGCTTCGGCGCCGACGGCGCCTCGCGGCAACCGCTGGGCTTGGTGATCGTCGGCGGTCTGGTCGTTTCCCAGTTCATTACTCTGTTCATCACCCCGGTGATTTATCTCTACCTCGAGCAGTTCCAAGAGAAAGTCTTAGACCGCACTTCTTTCTTCCGTTCGGACCGCACTGCTGCGCCCAGCGGCGTCCCGATGGAGCGATAGATCGCGGACCCCACGCCTCTGCCTCGTTGAACCTCACGACGAAAGACTCCCTTGAGGGAGATGGAGGAAGAAGAAAGGCCCATTTGGCGTCAAACCTCGAGTTCTTGCCGTGATAAGTGGAAACTGATAATACTGTTTGAGTTTCTTAAGTATATATGGTTCGATTAGCCAAACAGGAGAAAGCTGCTACGCCAGAACCGCCGCTGACAAACCCGGCTGCTCACAGAATTGTCACTGCGGCGCGGCGCCATTTTTTTGCTCATGGCTTCCGCAGCGTCACCATGGATGACCTGGCGGAAGAGCTGGGGATGAGCAAAAAGACGCTGTACGCGTCCTTTGCGGGCAAGACGGATCTCTTGCGCGCGGTGCTGCTGGATAAGTTCCACAGCATCGAGACCGACCTGGAGCGAATTGCCTCTGCTTCCTCAACCGATGTGCTTGATTCGCTGCATCAACTGCTCGCCTGCGTGCAGCGCCACGCGGAGGAAATCCAGCCGCCCTTCGTGCGCGACATCCGCCGGGAGGCGCCGGAAATGTTCCAGCTGGTGCAGAGCCGCCGCCGGGACGTGATTCAACGCTACTTCGGCAAAATTCTTGACGAAGGACGAAGAGCAGGAATTTTTCGTAAAGATATTTCAACCCGATTGATGATCGAAATTCTTCTCGGCGCAACGGAGGCGATTATGAATCCGCCGAAGATGGCGGAGCTCGGTCTAACTCCAAAGACCGGGTTTTTAACTATCATTACCGTTGTCCTCGAGGGCGTGCTGACGGAGAAGGGCAGGTTGAGAGAGAGACAGGGGGAGGAGGAGACAAGGAGACGGGGAGACAAGGAGCGGACAAGGAGACAGGGAGACAAGGAGGAGACGGGGAGACAAGGAGATAAGGAGCGAGGAGATAGGGAGAAAAGGAGCCGCGGGAACGCGCGCGCGTCGGCGCGAGGTGATGTATGAGGCGCGGGGTGTGGGTTGTGGGGTTGGTCGTCGTGATCGGACTGGTGGCCGGCCTGGCTTGGTGGCTCAATCGGCGCGAGAGCGCGCCGGGCGAGCTTGTCGCCTATGGGAATGTCGACCTGCGGCAGGTACAGCTTTCTTTCAACAACAGCGAGCGAATTGCCGCGGTGCTGGCGCAGGAAGGCGATCGTGTC
>JAHKKJ010000394.1 GCA_020027655.1 Deltaproteobacteria bacterium
GCACATGGATGTTTTACCTCAAGGCTTCGCCTAAAGGCGAGGGATTTTCTCCCATTCCCAGAAGGAGACATTAAACTTCCGGACTTGGCGTTCTTGGCGTCTTTGCGCGAAACATGATTTCTCGGACTAACGCCCCCTTGCTTTTCTTTCTTGCGCGAGTCTTTCAAGAAACGACAAATCGAGCAACTCAGCGGCATTCAGGTTCATCGCGGCAAGGTTCCTGTCGTTGGCAATGACATTCTCCATGGCTTTAACCGTGACGATCGGCAGCCCGGGGGTCACTTGACTGTAGACTCGGCGCGTCTCCTCCAACTCTTCCACGGCGTTGGACCTGTAATATTCGCCGAGAAACTTGATGACTCGGTCCTTATTCTTCTCGTCCCGGTAGAAATCCATGCCGTCGGCAAGACCGCGCATGAAATTCATCACGGTTTCGCGGTCGGACTTGATGAAGGATCGGATGGTCAGCGGGCCAGCAATGGTGTACTCAAAATCTTCCTTCGAAAAGTCGATGAGGATCGGATAATTGGCTTTGCGCGCCCTCAGAGTGAAAGGCGACTGGAGCACCGTTGCGTGAATATGCCCGGCCGTGAGCGCCGTCCAGCGATCTCCCTGCCCGCCGGTGCCGGCGATCTGCACGTCCTTGTCGGGAATCAAGCCCAGCCGCCGGGCGGCCAGCCGCGCGATAAAGTCAGTGCTCGAGCCTATCTGGCTGACGCCGATTCTCTTGCCCTTGAGATCCTCGGGCCGACGGATCGACGGGTGCGCGGCCAAAATATAATCGAGTCGATTACCCACGGCGCCGATGAATTGCAGCTCTTTTGCGCCCTGGGCCCAGGCGTTGACCACGGTGGATGCTCCTTGCAGCTGGAGAAGCAGGTCGCCGGAAAGCGCGGCTTGAATGCCCATCAACCCGCCTCTGATATAAATCGGCTCGAGTTTCAAGCCGTACTTCTCGAAAGATCCCGACCGGTGCGCGACCCAGAAAAAACCGGTGGAACCGCCTAAAGGGTAACCAACCTTAAATTCTTTTGGCTTCGCGGTCTGTGCAAAGAGAAAACCGGGGAACAGGAGCAGAACGTAACAAAGAATCGAAAGGACTCCTCTCAAAACTCTTTTCATAGTGGCTCCCTCCTTAGTTTGAAGCATTTAGCCTAAAATGATTTTTCTTAACCCTCGCCCTTTTAGGGAGAGGGCATGGGTGAGGGTCGTAGAATCTAAAATCGGCTCAGCCTGAGGCTGATCAGTCCTTTGGCTGAAATCGAAAATCTAAATTCAGGGTCCTACCTCATCGCCTCTTCTACTAAACTGTTATCGTAAAACTGCTTCGCATGAGCCCCTTTGGCCTTGGGATGCTCGACAAATTTCAGCGCATTCGCCATGGACTTCTCTACGGTCCTGAGGGTCGGCGAGAACGCGTCCTTGTAGAACTCAAAACTGCCTTGTAGTTCCGCATCATTTTCGGTCCGCGTAAATTTCCCGAGCGCTTTTTTGGTCACTGCGGCATTTTCTCTCGCGAGCTGTTGTCCTTCATTCAGCGCGCGCAAAAAGTCGATTGCAAACTTGCGGTTCTTGCCATCCTTCAGCCAGGATTCGCGGGCGCCAATAACCGCAGTAGGAAACAGACCATATTCGGTGTCCGAAGGCCGGAAAAGGAGATGGAAACCTTCCTTCTTAGCCCTCAACCCGAACGGGTATCCGATCATGCAAACGTCTACCCGACCGCCCAGTAGGGCAGCGTAGGACTCTCCGACGCCGCCGTTTTGGATAAAAGTCACCTCGTTCGGTTTTACGCCGGCGAACTCCAACATGGAAAGCCCCGCAAAGTAACTTGACGCGCCGAAACGGGTTACGCCAACTCGTTTCCCTTTCAGATCGCCAATCGATTTGATCTCAGGCCTTGCCCAACCGTCGATGGTCAAAACTGGCAACGGCGATCCGATCGCGACCAGATCGCTGCCTGCGAGGCGGCTCGAGATGATCGCGCCCCCTCCCGTGTAGCCGATGGGAAATTCCCCGGCAAGGATCGCCGAATTAATCAGCGGCGACCCTCCCATAAACACTGGAGCGACCTCGAAGCCGTATTTTTGAAAGATTTTTTGTTCCACCGCGATGAAGAACGGAATCGCCGCGCCGGAAATGGGGGTGTAGCCCACCGTGAGCTTTTGTAAGTCCTTCTGCCCTGCGTGTGCTCCCACGTTCAGAAAGAATGCCGTAATCAGGAAGGTTACAAACCACCAACACGCATGTCTCGCTTTCATAGCATTGCTCTCCAGGACATGCCCATCAGTATCGGTGGCCAGAATATCGTTCATTTCACCCTCCTTTGTGTAGGTTTTTGCTTTTTAGGTTCCTCCGGGTTTACTGGGAAGGAATATTCACCACAGACGCAGAGTTCGCAGAGTTCGGAGAATTTTTTAATCAAGAACTCTTTTACTCCGCGCCCTCCGCGCCTCCGCGGTGCAATCTTCAATCGGTTAGGTTCTCATTTCACTCCGTAAGCTCTGTAGAGCTCATCTATGAAACCCACTTTGTCCAGCTTATTAAGGATTCGATTATCTATCACATCCTCAGGCTTAACATTAGCGACCCGTGGATCATGTGACCTGTACAGGCGATGGACATTGCGCAACCCGTCTACCGAAGGGAAAGGTTTTCGATCCATAATGTTTACAATGTCCAGGTAGGCTAGCTCGGCAGCGGGGGGATCGGTAATCTTGAGACGCTTCATGATTGTCCTTATGACGGTGGTTTTATTTTCGGGCGAGAGGCTAAATGCCAATCCTTCAAGCATCGCCTTTAAAAAGTTCTCGACGATTTCGGGACGCTTCTCGATAGAGGACTTTTGCGCCAAGGCACTCATACCGATCATGGGTATATTCGCATGATACAGGTCGAGCAAGATTGGAAAGCCTTTCTGCCTAAGGATACTGGTGAAGACCTTATCGAGTGTGGCGACGTCAATCGTCCCTGTATCTAGGGCCTGCAGAAGAATGGTTTGATCGCCCAACACCAAGAGCTGAATCCCATCGCGCTCGGGCTCCAAACCCAGGTGCTCCAACGCGAGCATTGCCCGCATCCACATGCCTCCGCCAATGCTTTGAACCCCAAAGCGTTTACCCCGCAGATCCTGAGGTCTTGTGATACCAGGTCGCGCCACAACATCGTGATTAAAGCGACTGGTAAAAGCCGCTATTAATTTAACGTCTGCACCGCTTGCGGCAGCGGCCAACACCAACGCCTCCCCAGCGGCATACCCAACGTTGATTCGACCCGCTGTCAAGGCAGAGATCAGGATGGGACCAGTGCGTATGAAAACGACCTCTGCATCGAGACCATTTCTGGCGAAGAAACCCTGTTCCTGAGCGATCCACAGAGGGACCACTCTCGAATTCACGGCGGCATGGCCAATGATGATTTTTGTTGAGGATTCAGCGGCTTTAAGGCTGCTACACAGAGACAAAAAAGCGTATAGGGTGACTACAAGAATGACGGACATTTTGTTCCCCTCCTTCCTTATTGACGAGTGCAGGAAAGGTGAGCAGGAGCCCTACCCAGCTCGTACACTAATCGCTGGTCGCAGTGAGCACAAGTAAATAGTTCCTGACATCTTTTGCCTCACCCCCCGGGTGATTGACCAAAGCAGGAAGTAAGGTATCCTTACTTCACGGTACTAAGACATGCTTGCAAAAAAGACGGCCAAAAACCAAATCACGCTTCCGAAAGCGATTGTCGAGAAACTTGCCAACACCGACTACTTTGAGGTCAGTCTCCAGGGCGAGGTGATCGTACTCAAACCAGTAGCCAAGGGCACAAAGCTGGAACGGGTGCGGAGCAAGATGAAGGCCCTTGGGCTGACCGAAAAAGATGTCGACGCTGCTATCCACTGGGCTAGGAATCGTTAGTGCGTGTGGTCTTGGATACCAACGTCCTGGTATCGGCTCTGCTTTTCACGGGTATCTCCTCTGAACTTGTCCCGCTCTGACAAAGAAACGCGATTACGGTCCTGCTTTCTCGCGCCATCTTGGAAGAATATTTGCGTGTTCTCAGCTACCCCAAATTCCAGCTCTCGGAAGCGGAGATCAAAAGTTTGACCGAAGACGAACTTCTCCCTTATGTGAAAGTGGTTAGTCCCCGAGATGTTTGCGCGTTGTTGAGCGTGACCCGTCGGACAACAAGTTTCTTGAATGCGCCATTACAGGAAAGGCACGAGTCATCATCTCCGGAGATAAGGACCTGTTGTCCATCGTCCGCTACCGGTCAATCAGCATCCAATCGCCAGCCAAGTTTCTCGGCGCAAATCCGCGCCTTCGGCGATCGTAGTTGCCGTCCGCGCTTAGGCGACACTTCAATTTCCTTCAATTCCGTCCCTGAAAAGCAGTGCGGGAATCGAGAAAACCTACGCCAGCGACTTTCCCCCGATTCGCAGCGAATACCCGCTCGAAACCGTCCGCAGCTCGTACCTCCCAAGACCGAACAGTCACCCCCAGCGCACGCGCCGCGACTGGCAGGGTCTCTTTCACTTCGAGTACATTGCCCGGAACGGCCGGATCGTAGAGAACCGCGACACGGGTAACTTTAGGAACCGCTTCTTTGAGCAGATCCAGCCGCTTCCCGCCTAGATCCCGGCCAAGGTTTGTAATGCCGGTG